>CAWVVG010000246.1:0-5647 GCA_963932775.1 uncultured bacterium | reverse complement strand
CCATCCGTCACGTCGTAAGCCCACCCGTGGTAGGGGCACGTGAGAACCGCTCCATCGAGGGCACCTTCGCCCAACGGACCTTCGGCATGGGCACAACTATTGGACAAAGCATGGTATGTGCCGTCCACATTGGCCACGCAAATGGCGGTACCACCGGCAATCACCTCAGACACTTCTCCGGGCTTGAGCGCACCGGTGTGCAATATGACCTCAAACCCCTCGGGCGGTGTCACGCTACGGGGCGGCTCCGGTCGGACATCGGATTGAACCGTTGATGCACCGTCGCCATACGATGGCGCTGAATGGGCGGACCCCGGTGTCCAATCAGGCGCAGCCTCACCGCCTCCGCCCAACATTGACCGCAACGTACTGCGAATTCCACTCTCACGTCCCATCAACAAAGTTCGCAGCAAGCCCATCGGTACTCCTCCTGATAGCGTTCTTATGAGACTCTTAGCACGGCCGACCGGTAGGGCGTGCATACAAAAGCGGGAGAACCATATGTTTCGGGATCGCATCAAGAATCGAGTTCGGAAAATTGCCATCAAGGCCTTCGGTATGGAGTTCGACACCGAAGACCGAGATCCAAACGCGGGAGGGCGCGCAGACCCAAACGACTTTGATCCGTCGGTGATCCCAAAGCTGGTAGATGGCGATGGCGACACCCCAGGCCCCAATCACAAAGAAGACATTGGCCGGACGTGGGTTGCCGCTCAGCTTGCCGGCGGCGTTGCACCCTTGTTCATCGACATGAGGTCTCCGATGGAGGTCGCCCCGGGCATTCTTCCAGGGGCCATCCGCTTTCCAGGAGACAGCATCAAGGACCACCTTGGACATCTTCCCAACAAAGGGGAGCGCGTGACCCTCTACGACCAGACTGGAGAACAAGGCTCCATTGAGCTCGCTGCATGGCTACGGGAGCAAGGATGGACGCTCGCCAGGAGACTCCGAGGTGGGTACGCCGAATGGATCGAGCACGGTGAAGACATCCTATCGCCGCAGACCTCGGCCGAGAACGACCTCAGTATCGGCGATAGTTTTCAATCGAAGGCAGCCTCGGGCAGCGTTCACGACGTGGATGCCGATGGAACCATTTGGATTTGGACCGAATCTGGAGAGCTCACTTCCGTCTCCCCTTAAAGTGAGCCCAAAAAGACTAAAATGGCCAAATACGGTGTGGTACTCTTGGCATCTTGCCCGAGACACGTCGGATGTGGGCAGCTTGGGGCAGATTAATATGCGCATAATCTTTTCCTGCCTTGTGTTCGCTGCTTGCGGTCATGATGAGCCGAAAACAGAAGCCTCCAAGAGCACGGTGGCTGAGCCTTCACCGCCCGATGAGCCCAGCGCTTGGGAGTACGAAGGAGAAGCCCATACCGCTGACTTTGACCAGGCCAAGATCGAGGAATCCATTGCCGCCGCTATCGCTCAGGTCCGGATCATCACAGGCCACTCGCCCATCAATGCCTATCTGAACATCATGGGTGCGGCCGATGAACACTGCCCAACAAACAGCGAATACGAGGGCAGTTCGTACTGGTACGGGGGCTGCACCACCTCCAGCGGCACACAGTTCGAGGGCTACTCCTTCTATGAAGAATACGTAGACTCACCGCTGTTTGGGGAAGGCTCCAATATGTTCGGGACTTCCCTCAACACACAGGGCAGCGTAGTCTTGGGCGACGGCAACCGCTTCGATATGGGCGGATCAGTCCAGGTGTATGAAGGCACCATCAACAACGAGGAAATCTACGCCTGGTTCACCGCAGTGGATGGCACATTCGGGTGGGCGGACAGCGAAATGGACGAGTCCTGGATGGGCGGCCCCATTCGGCCCACCATCCAGAGCATCGCCTATCTCTGGACCTTCGAGGATGGCTCGACCCATCGGGCAGTAAACACCACAGCTGGCTTGGCGGGTCTGGAGGCCGAGTGGGACACCGTCTACCTCTCAGAGGTCTTCTCTGTGGACTCTCTCGGTGGGTACTGGCCCTGCACCGATGAACCATCCGGCAGGATCAGTGTCCGTTCCACCGAGGGCGACTGGTTCCAGGTGGTCTATGACGTCGAACAGGATGGAGACGCTTGGGCCATCGCACCCGGCGCCTGCGACGGATGCGGAACGGTCTTTATTGGGGGTGAAGCTGTCGGCGAGGTGTGCAACGATTTCAGTGTCTTACGAGACTGGGAGGACCAACCATGGTGATCACCCTTCTGCTGCTGGCTTGCGGCGCTGACGGCCCCGCAGAAACCCAATCGGGGTCCGAGAGTACAGCCTTCGACGCGGCCGAGATGCTCACCCGGGCGTCCTTGGACATCCGAGGGGTGCGTCCCAACCTTGAAGATGTGACTCGGATTCACCAAACCCCAGATGACCTCGACACACTCATCGAGGGCTATCTTCATGACCCAAGATTCCCCAGACGGGTGATGGACCTGTACTCAGAGATCTACCTCACACAAGGTGAAGCATACTCCGTCCCCTTCTCCGCTTTTGAGTTTGATGAAGGCATCACACGAGCGAACTACACTGAGGCCATTGGCGACGAACCGCTCCGCATCTTGGCCCACATTGCTGCAAGTGACCTCCCCTACACCGACCTGGTCACCGCAGACTGGACCATGCACAACCATGTGCTGGGTCAGATGTACCCCACCGATTACCCGGACGACCAAGCCGGATGGCAGCGGGCCCACTACACCGACGGTCGACCCACAGCAGGCGTACTGAGCACCAACGGCATGTGGTGGCGCTTCCTCTCCACACCCTCCAACCAAAACCGGAAACGGGCGAATCAGATCAGTCGTATTTTCCTCTGCAACGACTACCTCACCAAGCCCATCAACTTCGACCGGGACGTGAACTTGCTGGATGAGGAGGCGGTAGCCAACGCCATCAAATACGACCCAGGATGTGTGAGCTGCCATGTGAGCTTAGACCCCTTGGCGAGCTATCTATACGGCTTCTGGTACGTCGATGAAACGAGTGCTGGCGATGCGACCGTGTACCACCCCGAGCGGGAACAAAAGTATGTCCCCCTGGGTGGACCGAACCCAGGGTACTTCGGACAACCGGGCACTTCTATCGCTGACCTTGGGCATAAGATCGCGTCGGACCCACGCTTCATTGAGTGTGCGGTCGAGACCGCGTTCACCCGCCTCATGGGTCGAGATGCCACCCTTGGAGACACCGACGCACTGACCTTGCATCGAGAGGCATTCCTCGACGGAGACCTCACTCTGCGGTCGCTGTTTTCATCGATTGTAGGCCACCCGCGGTACCGGTCCGCAGCCTCCGCGCCCGACGGCTTTGCAGAACGAAAGCTCGTGACCGCCAATCTCCTTGCGAGTCAAGTCATGGGAATCACGGGCTACCTGTGGACCCAAGGCGGCGTAGAGATGATGAAGTCAGATGCCATCGGCGTCGGGAACCTGGCAGGCCGGGCCGACGGGCAGCGAATGATTCGGAACAATCGTTCGCCGAATGCCACGATGTTGCTCGTGAACGCTCGACTCGCGGAAGCGGCCACAGCCCACCTGCTCAAGACCGAGGCCGGCTGGGCCAAAGATGACCGAAATGTGTTTACCGATGTCGACTTTAGCGAGACCATAGCGACCAACCGCCCAGCAATCGTGGAACAGATTCTCCGACTGCATGCCGTAATATTTGGCCGCCAAATTGAGGCCGACGGTGAGGAGGTCGCCGCAAACATCGCCTTGTTCGAAGAACTGATGGACGCAACCAGCGACCCGTATGTGGCCTGGGGCGGCGTGATGATCGCCTTGCTCCGAGACCCTGACTTCTTGATGTACTGAGGGAATGAGATGAACCGACGAAGCTTCATAGGACACTCAGCAGCCACCCTGGCCGCCCTCGGAGTGCCGCTTGGAACCGCCCGCGCTGCCGTGGGCTCGGCCGACCGAAAACTGATCGTGGTCTTCGTTCAGGGGGGCTGGGACCCGACCCGTGTATTCGCGGACGGCTTTGACCACACGGGTGTCTCCATGGAGGCCGACTCCGAGCGCTCGAACGCAAGCGGGATCGACTTCATTGCCCACCCAGACCGGCCCGGTGTTTCGGCCTTTATGCAGGCCCAGGCAGACCGCATGGTCGTGTTCAATGGTGTCATGGTCCGCTCCATCGCCCACGAGATCTGCACCACCATCGCCATGACCGGCGACACCTCTGGACTCCTCTCCGACTGGCCAGCGATCATCGGCCAAGCCCAGGCAGATCGCTTCACGCTGCCACACTTGGTGGTCGGCGGCCCCAATTTTGCGGGCGACATCGGGGCCGCTGTGGCCCGTGCAGGAAACAACGGACAGCTCGAAGGCCTTCTAAGCGGCGAGATACTCGAGGCCGCAGATGGTGCCTCCAGGGTGCTGCCCATGCCCGCTCGGGGCATCATTGACCGGTACCTGGCGCGCCGCTCCGAAGCCCGGATTCTCACGGCCACGCCCGGCATGGATGAGAATCTTGCCAGCGCTTTTCATGAGGCGCTGCGGCGTGCCACGGAACTCCAGGACTACCGCTACGTCATGGACTTCACCGCGACCAGCGACCTGGCGACACAAGCCCAAGTGGGGGTCGACGCCCTGGCGCTCGGTCTCTCCCGGTGTGTGACCATGGGACATTCGGGCGGCGGACTCAACGGCTGGGATACCCACTCTCAAAATGATGACCAACAAGGGCCACTGTGGGAGAACCTGTTCGCAGGCCTCAACCAATTGATGGCACTCCTCCAAGACACCCCAGGCACAACCGCCTCATCGTTGGCAGAAGAAACCACCGTGGTGGTGATGTCCGAGATGGGACGCACCCCAGCCCTCAACAGCAACCTGGGCAAGGACCACTGGCCATTCACCAGCGTGATGGTCGTGGGCGAAGGGCTCACTGGTGGGCGAACCGTGGGCGGCTTTGACGACGGCTGGATGGGCAATGCGGTTGACTTCGACTCCGGCGAGTCCAGTCCATCCGGCCGATTGTTGAGCGTTGAAGCCATCGGAGCCACACTGCTTCAGCACATGGGCATCGACTCCGCCGAACATGTCACGGGAACCCCCGCCATTACTGGGGTGTTTCTGTGATCGCACTGCTGTTGATATTCGGTTGCGGTGGTGGCCAAGAGTCCGCCGATACAGGACCCGCGCCTCCCGCCGACACCTGTGACGATGCCCCCGTGCTGAGCTGGGAGAATTTTGGGGAAGGCTTCATGCTTGAGCACTGCCAGTCCTGCCACGCCACATCCGCTCCATACCGGTCCCAAACAGATGCCCCTCCACCAGAATCGGTGAGTTTCGATACCTACGAACAAACCATGGCCTTGCGGACACTGATCTTGGCTTCCGCGGCAGGAGAGGCCCCGTCGATGCCACCCCGAGGTGGAGTGTCGCCGATCGACATCGACAAGCTCGAGATCTGGCTAAACTGCTGGGAGATACAATGACCACTGCGTCCTTGACCATCTTCATGCTCGCTTGCGGAGGTTCGGGTTCGGGTAAGTCGCAGGGCTCTGCCCAGGAGTCCGGCCCTTACATTGCAGACGCCCCAAGCATCAATCCGCCCGACACCTCCGACGCCACACTCTCAGCCGGTATTGCCGAAGCCCTCAGTGCGATCATGGGCTTCGATTTCGCTCCCATCGAG
>CAWVVG010000245.1:0-5657 GCA_963932775.1 uncultured bacterium | reverse complement strand
ACTTCTGCGGTGGAAGTGCGCCACAGCGCCGACCACGCCCAGCAACAGGCCACCGCACCCTAGCCGTGACCCCAAAGTTTGTGCAACCATCTGGGCAACCATAGCCGCAGATAGCCGCAATTCGATTGCACAACGCCGCTCCCCAACCCCGCTAAAACGCGGATGGGAAGCCGCCCCATTTCTTGGCGATACTCCCGCCTGGAGTACCACCTGCCCACCGAGTCGTAGGTTTCGATGGGCTTTTTATTTGTTCGGGGGTGGAGTGGTTGGTGTAGACTGCGGGCCTTGGAGGCTCCGATGCGCGCACTGTACTGGTTGATGTTGGCGGTGCCACTGACTGTGGGCTGCACATCGGTCTCGAAGTCCTCGGGTCCGCAGACATCCGAGCCAGACAATCCCGCAACCGACTCGGGCGACAGCACCGGCGATGCGGATGCGGATGCGGATGCGGATGCGGATGCGGATGCGGGTACCGACAGCGGCCAGAACAATGGGCCGCGTGACCCGCTGGAAGCTGACTGCGAAACCTCAGAGGGCATCTCAAACATATCGGGACACATAGAAGGCACGCCGGCACGAATGCTATCGGCCGCTTGGTATGCAAACGACTCAGGGGAGGCATGGATGGTTCTCTCTCCGTCCACTTCAGCCTGCAGCCTGATGGAAGACTTCAAGACCAACACTCATGAGCTGCGTGCATTGAGCATCTGGGTCACCGACTTCAGTGCCTCTCATTACGCACCAATACACATCGTTCCTGAGCCGGCCCTCGTTGCCGGAGACGGCACACCCGAGGCCGTTGTTAATGGCTGGGAGCCAATCATCAACCTCGCCGTATTCATGGAGCACGGACTGCTTACGGTCCGATCCGCCAGCCTGGGTGACACTCTCCAAGTGACTGGGCTCGACGCGTGGAGTGAGTTCGGCGATGCAGCCGAAGGAGACTTCACAGCCTGCTGGTGTCCAGCAGCCGAAGACTTCATTTGGCCGCGCGTTGAAGACTCCTCACCGCCAGCCCCGCCGCCAGTCAGCGAGTAAAGAAGACGCCGAGCGCACCGGCAGTCCCACCCGCCACAGGTGCTGCGTGCGCTCCGATTGCCATGTCGGACCGACCATCGCTGTTGAAGTCGCCTGAGATGCTCAGACCTGAGCCCAGAAAGCTCCCTGCCTCTCCACCAAAGAACTGAGCGTGGGCATCCATCGCCTCGTGAGTACCCGAGGCACCGATGTCTGCGGCAAGCCAGAGTACAGCCATGCCCTCTTCACCCTCACCTGCCGTCATTGCCCCAATCAGCAGGTCAGCCCGGCCGTCACCATCCACATCGCCCTGGCCCCCAATCTCTCTTCCAAACTGATCATTCATACCGGCAGCAGCGAAGTGAACAGGCGCACCCTCAACGGGTCCGCTGGGCGCCACATCTCCGCCAAAAAATAGGTACACACCACCTGGGTAATTGCCGTACATGTCTCCGAGAAAAGCACTCACAGCGATATCAGAGCTGCCATCGCCATCCACATCGCCCACTCCAGCAACGTCATAGCCAGCGTAGGCATGAAATCCATCACCGTGCCAGATGCGGTCCGCATCACTCAGCTCGAGCTCGGACTTGCCGAGCATGCTCTCGCCGCTCACCAGGTAAGCCTTACCCTCATCCTCGTCTTCATCTGCACCCGTCATCTCCGTACCGCAGGCGCCGACGAGCACATCATCCAGGCCGTCTCCATCAACGTCTCCCGCTCCCGAGACTGCCCACCCCGCATACGCTCGGCGATGCTCGCCCATCAGCATCGTTCCGCGCTCACTCAGCAGCACCTCACTCTGATCAGCGTACTCAGCATGACGCACAACATATGCCTTCCCCTCGTAAGGGAACCGGTCCAGGTTTCCCATGGCACCAATGATTACATCCGGCCAACCGTCGCCATCGACATCCCCCGCTGAAGCCAGCGAGAATCCTGTGTAGGCACGAAGACTCTCGCCGAGAAAGCGCGTCGGTGCTTCATCGGCATACCGCAGTCCGGGCGCCCCCAGGCTCGCCGCTGTGAAGAGTCCAACGGATCCCGAGTTGAAGGCGAGCTCGTCGCTGTTGTGAGAAGAGATCAAGATATCGGACAGGCCATCGCCATCGGTGTCGCCAATGCCATCGACTGCGTACCCACTGAAGTCAAAGTAAGCAGCGCCCTCAATAATCCACACCGCCTCAGCAGCAGGGTCTGTGGTCGTTCCAGTGACCAGGCTGGCGCCCGACATGACAAACGTGCGTCCGGCGTTGCGGCCGCTGCCCTCCATACGATGCCCAGATACCAGGAGGTCGTCTACACCATCGCCATCCATGTCAGCGGTGGCGGCGACATCGTAGCCAAAGAAGTCCTCGGTATCCTCACCCTCAAACCATCGGTCCGCCGCACTGAGCATCTGCGCACCCGGCGTGAAGCCAGGAGGCACCGCAGACACAGTCGTCTCGATCATGGCAGGCGGGCTCTCAGCATCCCCATCAAAAGCCTGCGCTGTACACCGCCAGACATCTCCTTCGATGAGCTGACCGGCAGCCACAGTATCTCCAGGCCACGTCGTGCTTGATGCACCGCCGTAGGTGTCGCCGTTCCGTGCCCAGACCATACTGTAGGTGATGGTGTCAGCATCTGGGTCCACCGCTGCTTGGTAGACCTCACAGACCAGGTCGGCCACCCCCTCTCGTGGCGCTGCTGGGACTGGCCTAAGGATAGGCTCACCGGGCGCTGTATTGAGGATGGTGACCGGATCAGACAACTCGGGAGGCCCTGCTCCATTCATGTCCGTACCGACGACCTCAACAGTCCACTGCTCGCCCTTCGCCGTTCGCTCCGCAGGTACAGTCGCTTCGGTGTGACCGCTCGCCGACCCATCACGAAACCATGCATAGGCCATCGACCAGTCATCACCAAGCGGCAAGAGTGCACGCGCAGATGCCACCAGCTCATCGGAGGTCACCGGCCCCTCAGGAGAGATCACTACGACGGACTCGGGGCCCTTCGCTGACGAATCCGCAGCATCACCCTTCGCACACCCGACCAGTACAACTAAAAGTAAGCGCTTCATCGGTCTACCAATACCCATCGCTAGGCGCCATCCGCAGGGCCCAGAGCCGCTGCGGTGTGATGGCCTCATCCGGCACAGCACCAATGCCCGTTCGAACGCCGATGAGCGCAGTACGGAGTGCCTCAAATCGTGCGGGCTGAGCCGCGCGAAGGTTCTGTGTTTGCATTGGATCGCTGACCACATTGTACATGGAGTAGAACTGTGCCGGCCGAGAGGAGTGCGGGTCTGTCAAGACCTCCGTCAGCCCAGGATCAATGCTCGTCGCATTGTGCTGAGTGCATCGAAATGTGAGTGCATGCGCTCCACCCCGATACCAGAGCATGTCTCCAAACTCCGCATAGGCTGGACCGCCCGGATCGCCCATGAGATCCGCACCCGGAATCACGGCCGGTAGCACAGCACCGGCACGCCCTGCCAGGGTCGGAAAGACATCCACCAGCTCAACCACCGAGTCAGACTGGCCAGCCTTCACTCCCGGTCCACTGATGACCAGCGGCACCCGCACAGACCGGTCGACCAAAAGGTTGTTTGTCAGCAGCGGAACCGGCGACTCGTGAAAGCCGCCGCGCTCAGTGAGGCTCATGCCATTCGTCGAGCCCACCACCGTCCACCGTGCCCTATCCGGACTCAGTGTCTTCAAGAGCGAGCCGAGCGTTCCACCGGCAACGATGGCCGCCTCACGGTATGCGTTGGTAATCGAGGCCCCATCAAGCTTGAGCTTGCCGATACGAGGGTCAAGCGGCTCGAGCCACTGATACTTTCGCTCTGGAAAGCGCGGGAGTCCTTCCGACTGAAGCACCTCCTCTTCAGCATCAGAGAGGACAACCACCATCAATCTGGGACTGCTGCTGTCGGACTGCCACCAGGCCGCAGCCTCGGTGACCGCTTGGCTCCAGTCATCGCCATGCGAGGAGGTCTGGAAGCCACCTGAGAGCCTGTGCGCCCCTGTGAGCTTTCCAGAGAAGAACCCAGTTCGATAGCCATATAGCGCCAGCACACTCGCCAAGGTCGGCTGTTCCTTGGGGATACCCGCACACCACGGTTGCTGGTCGTCTCTGTGCACACGGTCACCCGACAACATGAGTCCGCACATGGGGATGGCCCCGACATAGCGACCGGTGAACATCGAACCGAGACTCGCAAAAGGAGACGGAGACTGCGCGTACGCATGATGAAAGCGCTGCCCAGTGACACCGGTAGCCGCGAGGAAGGCCTCATCAGCATCCGCACCGGCGTCTTCACGGAGCCCGGTAACCAGCGCAATTACAAGATCTGGAAGCCCAGCTTCAGCCTGTACCTGAGGGGCTTCGGTCTGCGTCACGTCCGCTGCACAGGCAGCAAGAAGCAGCAATGGGGTCAGTCGGACCATCGTGTCGCCACCTCTCTCGCTGAGTGTATAACTACCAGTGTGACTCCTGCTTGGAGTATAGCCAAGTGCAATTCTGAGCTGGCCTCCGGGAGGCCGCCAACAGCACCGACAAGACGCAGGATGACATTCATTACCGGAGCAAACCACAGCGTGAGGCCGAGCAACCGCAGCGACCACCAGCCCAGCGCCCGGAGCGGACCACCCAAGGCAGCAAGCAACACCACAAGCAGCCCCACGGCACTGCTCGCGGCAGTGAGCATCAAGTAAACAACCATGACCGGCTCTTGAACGCCCCAGAGCGTCGCACGCAGCATTCCGTGGGTCTCAAACGATTTTTGGCCCATGCCATGCCCGAGCCCGGAGAGTGTTCGTTCGCTCCCGATTACGCGAGGCCATGCATCAACAGCTGCTGCAGGCAGCACCTCACGGTGCCACTGCCGATACTCAATCTGCCCATCGATAACGACAGGAACGCTTGAGCTCGACTTGATGTCCAAGACATCAATGTTGAAGTGTCCAGGGAAGAACCACCAGCCAGCGGACATGACGGCACCCAACAACAGGACAATCAGCGGTAAACGGCGCTTCCCTGAGAGGACTGCGGCACCAGCCGCATAGACCAGCACAAGCCCCATACACTGCAGCAACCCTGGCCACAGGTCCATGCCACGCACCCGAATCCACTCCAGGCTCGGGTAGAACGAGTCACCGTGTCCTGAGTAGCGCAGGTAGAGCAAGAACAGCGCAGCCAGCAACAACGGTAGCGGGAGCCGTCGAATCATCGGCAGCGCGAGTGCAAGCACGAGCCATGCCACAGCCCGCAGGTCTCCATCCGCCAGCAGCAGCCCACCCAGGAGGCAGACAGCACTCGCAGCAAACGTGGCCTTAGAGCGACCCAACAACACCCACCATCACTCCCTTTGGAGCCGGTATAAACTGAACGCCAACTCCAGCGAGTACGAGTCCACCGCCGACCCAGCCAAGCGCATGCGGTGGGGCTCGGAAGTCACGATAGCCAGCGTCGTCACCGCATGTGAGGTCACTCACACCGGCCACTCCAACAGCGACCGGCTTGAGCTCGAACACGGAGTCAGCCGTGCCGACTGAAGGGGAGACTGCAGCCGGCAGGGGCAAGGTGCCATCCACAGGTGCAGCCACCGAAGATGTCAGACCCACAGCCAAGCTGGCAGCAACAGCACCGCGACACCG
>CAWVVG010000244.1:0-5781 GCA_963932775.1 uncultured bacterium | reverse complement strand
CTGGGCATCAACATAATGATGCGGGCCCGCTTCTAACGGCGAATGCCCGTAGCTCTAAAAGTCTCATTGTTTCGAACACGCCGAGTCACGAGTACATCGGCGTAACCATCGTCGGTGAATAGCTGCTCGAGGTCCTCGCCCTTAAACCAGTGGTGTACGGGAGTCCTCAGGCGATCGTAGATGTCGGCCACCACCACATCGAATGGCCATTGGTGATGGTCGTGAATGGGGAGATGACTCACCACAGAGTGGGCCACGGGAATGTGGCGAAGAAACCGGTAGGGCGTATGGCTAAACAGGCGCAGCCCACGGGCGATCCCCCGACTGAGGCCCTCAAGGGCCTCTGGGGTCATCTCTGTCGTGACCCCTCGCAGCCATTTGTTTACCGTGAGGCCCGTCCCCTGCCTCGGCCCATAGACCCACAACGACAAACGGCCCCCCGGCCGAACCATCTCTCCCAGAACCTTGAAGGCTTCCAGGGGTCGGTCCAAGTGGTGGAGCACTCCAAAGCTGTACGCGAGGTCGAAGGTGGCATCCCGAAACGGTGGTCGGTACACGTCTGCCTGCACCACGTGCGCCCGCACCAAATGAGAAGTGTTCCGATGGGCGGCCTCAACACCGGATGCGCTTGAATCCATGCCCACGACCTCTGCACCGTACCGAGCCGCGAAGAACGTGTGCCGCCCGAAACCACAGCCAGCGTCCAAGACAAGTTTTCCCAGAAAATCCTCGGGAGCCAACGGTTTCGCGAGGTCCTGGAAGTTTTGCTCCCATTCGGGACGCCCAACGTCCAGCGGTGTCTCATTGTGGCGACTCGGAGGTCCCGCCACGCTATCCGAGAGCATCATGCGCGGGATTCCTCCCCGAATGGGAAACACTTCAACGCAGCCCCCACAGTGGAGTGCTCCTTCGATCACTTCCTGCTCTTCGCCTCGCTCAAGGTCTACGCCCGGTGGGTTCTCTTGCTGTTCAAAGTGCCCTCGGGTTACCAAAGTGGTTCGGGCTGAGAATGTCTCAAGGCGCAAATCCTCGGACCGGCACCCGGGACAACAGAGCCAGGAAAGGAGACGATATTTCACGGATTGCGTCCAATTTCTGGGTGGATGGCCAATTTCTTCTTGTTTCGCTCAGAAAGGTGCTGCGAAGACACTCAGAATGTCATACCCGAAAGGACGCGTGCTGTGTGGCACGATGATTCCCCCCACCCCCAGGATCGCATTCAGCGGTCCGATTTTTCCTACAAACTGTTTTAGACCCACCAGTCAGATCTGAAACAGAAAAGGAGTAAGAAGGTCTCCATGGCAACAAATGTCGAGACTGTCGACCACGTAGTTATCCGCTTTGCGGGTGACTCAGGCGACGGAATGCAACTTACGGGCACCCAGTTCACAAACACGTCGGCCATCCAGGGCAACGACCTCTCCACCTTCCCAGATTTCCCCGCGGAAATTCGGGCCCCGGCGGGTACCGTCGCTGGTGTATCTGGATTCCAACTCCAGTTTTCGAGCCAGGGCATTCGCACCCCAGGCGATGAGCCCCAGCTGCTCGTGGCCATGAACCCAGCGGCCTTGAAGGCCAATGTTGGGGGCATCAAGGCGGGCGGAACCATCATCGTGAACACGGATAAGTTTACGGAACGGGACTTAGAAAAGGCAGAGTATGAATCCAATCCTTTGGAGGATGGTTCACTCGAAGGGTACCAAGTTGTGCCAGTCGAGCTGAGTACACTGACCAAGCGCAGCGTTGAAGGGCTGGGTCTGGGCGCCAAAGAGAGTGACCGGTGCAAGAACTTCTTCGCACTTGGCATGACTTACTGGCTGTACAACCGCGACATGGCGGTGACCCAGGGATGGATCAAAGGCAAATTCAAGGCGCCATATGACCAGGCAAACTTAAACGCCCTGCAGGCTGGATGGAACTTTGCGGACACCATGGAGTTGTTCCACAGTTCATACGAGGTACCCGCAGCCAAACTAGAGCCAGGGACCTATCGGAACATCACCGGAAACGCGGCCCTCGCTCTTGGGCTGGTCACAGCCGGCAGTCTGGCGAGTCGGCAGCTCTTTTTTGGAGCCTACCCCATCACCCCAGCGTCCGATTTGCTCCACAACCTCTCCCAGTACAAAGACTTTGGGATCGTGACATTCCAAGCCGAGGATGAAATCGCGGCAATCTGTGCATCCGTTGGCGCGTCATTCGGCGGGTCCATCGCCATCACAGCCACCTCGGGACCCGGCGTGGCACTCAAGGGCGAGGCCCTCGGCCTGGCGGTCATCACCGAGCTTCCTTTGGTCCTCATCGATGTCCAGCGCGGCGGTCCTTCCACCGGGCTTCCCACCAAGACAGAACAATCCGACCTCAACATTGCGTTGTACGGCCGGCACGGTGAATGCCCGAATCCTGTCATCGCATCGTCGACTCCCTCCGACTGTTTCGACACAGCGCTGGAGGCGGTCCGCATTGCAGTGAAGTACCGGATGCCGGTCATGCTGCTCACCGATGGCTATCTGGCCAATGGAGCAGAGCCCTGGAAGCTTCCCGAGCTCGATTCTCTCGAGCCCATCGATTGCAATCTTGCAACCGAGGCCGATGCTGAAGGCTTTCAGCCCTATGGCCGGGACCCTGAAACCTTGGCTCGCCACTGGGCCATCCCAGGAACCAAGGGCCTGGAACACCGCATCGGTGGACTCGAAAAAGAAGACGGCAGCGGAAACGTGTCCTACGACGCGGAAAACCACGAACTGATGTCGAAGATGCGCCAAGAAAAGGTCGCACGCATCGTCGCAGATGTACCCGATGTCGTTGTGTATGGAGATACCGACGGGGTCGGCCTCATCTCTTGGGGCTCGACATTCGGCTCCATTCGCACCGCTGTGGACCAAGCCCGCGCCGAGGGTATCAAGTGTGGCCACGTACACTTGCGATGGCTCAGCCCACTCGCTGCCAACCTCGAAGCCACGATTCGCGAGTTCAATACCGCTGCTGTGGCTGAGATGAATCTAGGCCAGCTTCATCGCTACCTGCGCGGTGAATACCTCATCGACCTTAAATCCATCACAAAGATTCAAGGCCAGCCCTTCAAAACCAGCGAGATAGTCGCTGAGATTAAAAAGCTCACTTGATCCCGGAGTTCCCCGATGCCTGTCAACGAAGAACAAGAGACGTACAGTAAAAAGGACTTCATGTCGGATCAGATGATCCGCTGGTGTCCGGGCTGTGGCGATTATGCCATTCTCAGCCAAGTCCAGACTGTGTTTGCCAAGCTTGGTATTCCCAAAGAGAAATTCGCTGTGATTAGTGGAATCGGCTGTTCAAGTCGCTTCCCCTACTACATGAATACCTACGGGTTTCACACCATTCACGGTCGCGCACCCGCATTCGCCACTGGCCTCAAGCTTGCCAATCCGGAACTGAGCGTCTGGATGATCACTGGAGACGGGGATTCCTTGGCCATCGGCGGGAATCACTTCATCCACATTCTCCGTCGAAACGTGGACATTCAACTTCTGTTGATCAACAACCGCATCTACGGACTCACGAAAGGCCAGTACTCACCCACATCGGAGGTCGGAAAGAAAACCAAGTCCTCTCCCATGGGGTCTGTCGACCACCCGTTCGAGCCCTGTGCCGTCGCCCTCGGGGCGGATGCCAGCTTTGTGGCCCGTACCGTCGACATCTTTGTGAAGCAGCAGCGGGAAGTGCTTGAAGAAGCCTCTGCCCACCGGGGCACCTCCTTCGTGGAGATTTTCCAGAACTGCAACATCTTCAATGACCATGCGTTCGACAGCATTACCGACCGAAAGGTTCGAGATGAAGCCGCCATTTTCGTGAAGCACGGTGAGCCCCTTCTCTTCGGTGGAAAAACCGGACCACAAAAGGGCCTCAAGCTGAGCGCACAATTGAAGCTCGAGATGGTTGAGATCGGCGATGATGGGCCGGGCGACGACATCCTGGTACACGACGAAACCAATCCAGTCTTGGCCAATCTGCTGGCACGGATGCGAGCACCCTACCCGGTCGCGATGGGTGTCATTCTTCGAGTCAAGCGCCCAACCTATGACGGCGCGGTCCACGAGCAGGTCGAGGCCGCACAGAAGGTGCCCTCAGCCGGTGACCTGACCAAGGCCATCTACGGTGGCAACACTTGGGTTGTGAGCTAGCGCTTGCCCTCTCCGATTAGCCAGATGCAGGCCCCCGACGATTTGTTGGGAATCTTCTGCGACATCGACGACACCCTCACCGTAGACGGGCGATTGGTTCCAGGCGTACTCGACTGGATGACTGCTGCCCGCTCAAGGGGATTGGCCATCGTGCCAATTACCGGACGGCCTGGCGGCTGGGTGGACCACATCGCGCGAGCATGGCCCGTCGATGGCGTGGTCGGAGAGAACGGAGGACTTTGGTTCTGGTTCGACGGTCGAAAACTTCAACGGCGCTTCTTTCAGCCCGCAGATGAACGACGCATCAATCGTGTAAAGCTCGACGCGTTGGCCACAACGATTCTCGAGAGGGTGCCAGGCTCAGCCCTGGCCAGCGACCAACCCTATCGGGACCTCGATCTCGCAATCGATTTTTGCGAGGACGTCCCAGCGCTCAGCTCCACAGCAATCGATGCGATCGTCTCCTGCTTTATAGAGGCTGGTGCGACGGCCAAGATCAGCAGCATTCATGTAAACGGCTGGTATGGACACTTCGATAAGCTCGAAGGGGTGCAGCGTTTTCACCAAGACCGCTATGGGACCGCGATCGACTTTCAACGATGGGCCTTCTTCGGTGACTCCGCCAACGATGAGCCTATGTTTAAGGCATTCCCCTACTCCATCGGTGTAGCCAATGTTCGGGACTTCCTCGACCGGATGACCCACCACCCACGATTCATCACACAATCAGTTGGGGGCCATGGATTTTGTGAAGGGATGAGTCATTTGCTCGGCACATCCAGCCCCAGTCAGGCTGGATAGACCCGATAAGGGACTGGCTTGTCATTCACGAAAGCCAAGACTGCAGCGCCGAGTCCGTCGCGAATCTTCTTGGACAGAGTGGTATGGAACCCCGCAGCGTGAGGCGTGAACAGTACCCGATCGTCGGGCTGTGCCATCGCTCCCCACGGTTCCTCTGGAAAGACATCCAAGGCAAGCCCTCCCAGGCGGTCTTCGGCCAATAGGTTGAGCGCCGCCCCCACGTCCACCAGACCACCTCTGGCCGTATTGACGATCACGAGATCGGGATGCGAAACCGACAGACGCGCTCCACTGAGCAGACCGCGCGTCGAATCGTTGAGATCACAGTGGAGACTGACCGCATCACAGTGTCCCAGCATTTCCTCGATGCTCGCAGGCAGAACTCCCTCGGGAAGGCCCGCCGGGTCCGAGCCCCAGACTTCACACCCCAAGGCCGTGAGAAGCTGCGCTACGACACTACCAATCACACCCAGGCCGACCAAGCCCACTCGTGCACCCCGAAGGCCTACCGGGGCCAAGCCGGGCAAAGACGTTCGTGCCCACTCTCCACGGATGCTGGCCTGCTGCAGCGGGCCCATTCGCCGAAGCCCCCATATCAACATTCCGATTGTGGCATCTACAACCGCGTCCCGTCGGGCCTCGGGAAGCCTCCCAACCAGGACTCCTCTCTCGTGGAAATGATTGAGGTCGATGTGATCGGTACCACTCGTGGTGGTGAGAATCAAACGAAGCGAGGGGGCCTGCCCGTGCTGCAGAGGCCCCATTGGGACCTTGCTGTGCACCACCACAATTTCAGCATCGGCACCCTCGGGAACCAAGG
>CAWVVG010000243.1:0-5792 GCA_963932775.1 uncultured bacterium | reverse complement strand
ACCACGGACCTTCCGCCCTCGACGGATGGCGCTCCGAAGCGGCCGGGGACTCTCTGGCAAACTTTCTGAGTGGGAAGTCGGCACTGCGCCTGACAGACGAGGGGCCTTCGTTGGCCTAAGGCCGCTTCAGTTGCGAAGTAAGATGGGAACCGGGCTCAGAGTCAACTGAGCTGGCACTGCCCGCCAAGTATGCCGGGCCCCTTCACCCGCAACCACCGCAGTGAACCCCTTGGCTGGAGGGCTGTTCGGCGCGGTCACGGTGCCTCGGCCCCAATAGACCCAGCGGTGAGACCCGTTCTCCAGGACAAAGTGATAGCCGTGCTGTCCCCTGGAAAGCCCCGACACCAAGGCGACCGTTTTGAATTGCCCCAGGTGATCTGAGAGCAATCGCATCGTGGCAAATGAGCGCTTTCGCTGTCCATCTGGCGAAACGAGTCCGTAGCCCCGCCACCGGTTTCGAGGGCGATTCGGCGATCCCAAATAGCTGTGCCAGAACGCCGCTTCATCTCCACTCGCCCACGCGGTCACAATGCGGCGAAACACATCGGCCGCCTGCGACTCATCCGAATTGGGGTAATCGGTCCGAAACCGAAGGCTGGGATCGCTGGTAGACCCGGTTTCGGTCAACCACACAGGTTTATCGGACACGCCCAAACGCTTCAGCGTCGCACCCAAAGCGAGACGCCGGCGTTCAAGTTCCGACCATGGTCCATAGAAGTGGTACCCGACCACATCAAAGCCATCCACGCCCGCACCCTTCACAAAGCCTGGCAGCCATGTCTCGAGCACATAGGGGCTAAGGCCGGCGATTCCAGGCATTAAGATCACTGCATCGGAATCGTTTTCCCGAATGATGGCTGCAACCTCGGCCACGAAACGCCCTTGCTGCTCAGGCGTGAAGCCGCCCGTGGGAACGTGGGGCGGCTGACGACCTCCTGGTTTGCGCTTTGCGCCAGGATCGGCGATGCGCCAATGGTCCATCTCATTCCCGATCTCCCAGTATCGAACCTTTTCTGCATACCGCCGTACGACCGTCTCCACATAGTCCCGGGCAGCGGGCCCCACGGTGCGCTCGAATGGGCTTCGTCCCGATACCCAGTGTGGGGTAGCGGAGGCATACTGCAGCGAAAATAGAGTAACGACAGGCTCAGCCGGAGGATCATTCAAGACCCGATCTGCGCGGTCGAATGTCCAGACTCCATCCTGGGGTTCCACATCCCGCCAAACCAAGTCGGCGCGCATAATTTGCCGCATCGCATCCACTTTTAGCTTGGAAATCCCTGCACTCGTTTCCTCCACGGGCAGGGGCTCTTGGCCAGGGTTTCCCCACTGATACCGAACGAAATTGATGCCGACCCGGACGGGTGCCGCGGCCCACGCTCCACCACCAGTCACCAGCAACAGCGCCACAGATAGGAAGCTCACGAGCCACCCTCGTCCAGCCCGTGCTGACGTACCCAGGCCATCACCTGCATGTGTGAGCGGCCCAGCACCTCGGCAACGGCTTCCACATCATCATTATAAATCGCAAGCAAGCCCTCGAGATCGGGCCGAGATGGAACGGGACGCCGAATCTCCAACTCAGTGAGCGGATCGTCACCCCGTGCTTCAGCGATCTGATCTCCCCTCAGGCGCGGGCTGACCAATTCTGTGACCAAAGCGTCCAGCCCCGACCCCAGCACCCGAAGCTCCGTGGCGATTTCAATCAGCTCCATCATGTCCCCGCCCCAAGGATAGATGAGCAGGGTTTCAATCAGATCCGTACTCAGTGGTGGAGCACCATCCCCCAGCGCAGCCACCATCAACCCAAGCAAGTCTTCCCTACGCTCTGCCAACGGCGGCACACGGATTCGATGTTCAAACCCCTGATAGACGGCTGCAGAAAACGTGCCCAATTGTGCCATCGCCTCTACATCGCGAACGGTTGTGGCGACAATGGGGGCCAGACCCGTATGTTTGCTGAGCGCATCCACGATATCGCTCTTCGCTTGGTCTACGTCGAGCAGAATCACGGTCGCTGTACCCGCCAGGGCCTCCAGCAGCGGCTCAAGAAGGGTGCCAGCGCATTTAAGGTAGACCTTCCGCCCTTCCGGATTCAAGCGCCGATGAACTCCATCGACCACATCGTCCAGCACACTACCCACAGTCCCCAACAACAACACACGGCGCGAATGTGAATCCACCCGGTCCACGTGGCCCCGCATCCGAATGACTGAGGGGGCGCGCCCGGATAAATCCGATGCAGCCTCCTCTGCGCGTTCCAGCCACCGAAGCACAAAGAAGCTCTCACCAAGACGAATCAAGTCTCCATCCACCACAGTCGTGGTCAGAATCGATCGTCCATTCACGAAGGTTCCGTTCTTGCTCTGCAGGTCGGTAAGGGTCACGCTCCCCGGCGTGTCCTCTATGCACAAACTCGCATGCCTTCTCGAGACCAACGTGTCCTCCTGGAAGGCCAGCACACCCTCGCCGCTATCCCGCCCGACCACCACTTCTCCATCATTTATACGGACGGCGGACCCTTCGGTCACACCCCTGGCTGCGGTGTACAGAGGGACCAAATATGGGTGATAGGATTGGTTCAACATACTGCGGCCATTGTATCCCAACGAGCATGGTTTTCGCACCCAGAAGGAACCCAAACATTCAAGGTCACTGGCTGCGCTGGCATCACCAACGATTTCAGGGGTTGTAGAAACCAGGGATGGCCTGGAAAGAGCAGCTGGACTGTCAAGCCAATGGCATCGGGGTCAGGATTCAGGCCACATTAAGGGGCAGCCAAATCAAAACGAGCACGTCCCATAAAATATGGGCCACAAGGACCGAAACAAGACTTCCGGTCCACGCACGAAGCGCACCCCACATCAACCCACAGCCAAAGGCTGTGAGCAACAGCACCGGTGAGCCCACAGGAACCTGCACCAACGTATAGACGCCCGCAGCCAACCACATGCCATTGATGGTTCCAAAACGCCGACTCAATCCGGTCTGCACCACACCCCGCCAAACCAGTTCTTCTCCCAGGATCACGGGACCCAGGCAAAGGGTGGCGACCCACATCGAGGGTGTCCGAAATGCCGCATAGAGGTGTGCTGTGTCCACACTCACTTGTGGAACCACACTCGCTATGACTGGATACATCAGATGGGTGGCCAAGGTCATCCCCCCCCCCACGATGATTCCGAGTGCGATGCTGCTCCAGCTTGGACGAAGAAGCTGCAGGCATACAGTGCGCTCAAAGCGGATCATCAACGCGCCGAGAATCAGCGCGGCCGATCCAATCGCCGGCCAGAGACCGACCATGTTCGAGGCCCACGAAGCAGAGATCCAGGCGAGGACCACCGCCACGAACAGAGTCCAGCTCATAATGGGGCGACCATTGGTGGTGGGTTGGGATTCCATAGTCAGTCGGTCCGTGTACTCACGGCACGCTCGAGCACACCCCAGATTCCTCCAACCGGATCGGTCGACCGTTCGATCTGAAGCGCACGCCGGGCCGCCTGTGCAAAGGTCAGTCGCTGCGAGTGCCCGATCAGATCCCAGAACCTGGCGTCGGTTGCCAACAAGTCCTCGGCGAGCCCCACTACCACTTCACGGGCAATGGACCACTCGGCCCGTGTCATGAGCCGCAACCACAACGATGACAGTCGGGGAGTCAGCAGCGGAACCGAAACCATCCGAGGCCGCCTGAGCTCCATAGCCAGAGCTGTCTGTTCCAGAATTTCCTGGCCCGACAGCGCGTGGGGGCCCGGTATGTCAAACCAGGTGCTGAGTTCCACCTTCAGCGTGATGGCTCCCGTGAGTGCCGCAACCACATCGTCGATGGCCACGGGCTCTGTGCGAGACTTCAACCAGCGAGGCAGGACCATGATTGGCAGTCGGGCCGTTAGGTCCCGCACGATGAGCCAGCTCAGACTTCCATGTCCAACGATCATACTGGCTCGCAGCTCCACGGTTGTCACAGGTCCAGACCGAAGCGCTTCCCCCACGTCGATTCGACTCCGCAGGTGTTCGGAGCCACGCCCGCTTGGAGCCACGCCTCCGAGATACACGATGCGGCTCACACCGGCGGCGCCCGCTGCGGACGAGAACACTCTCGCCGCGGCAACTTCACGGGCGTGGTAGTCACCCCCTTCGCCAATTCCATGAACGAGGTACAGCGCCGCTTCACATCCATCTACCGCACGGGCACAGGCGTACGGGTCGCCGACGTCGCCCTGGACCCAGTCGACATCCGGGTACAGCCGGCGCGCATGTTCAGCATTCCGGGACATGCATCGCACGTGCCAGCCATCGGCCTCCAGAGCCGGTCGGACCGCACGGCCGACAAATCCCGTGGCGCCCGTGAGCAGAACTGTTTTTCGGGTCACACCCTTCACGTTGCTCATCGCAGCCTCCCTTTCCCCAGTTGCCGATCGATGCCCCGACTCCGGTCGTTGGACTCGGAAGACTGCACGACGTCCATTGGACTGTGCGGGGTGGAAACCAACCGGGAGGTGTCGTAACCCCGGACTTCCAGCCCCCCAAGAATGGTCCGATAGGTGGCATCAGCCATCGTAGGTGTGCGACTCAGAATCCACAGATGGTCTCTGCCCGGATGACCCACAACCGCGTACTGGTAGTCCTTGTCGAGATCAATGACCCAATAGTCCCCCCAGAACGGACGGAAAAAACTCACCTCGAGCTTCGCGTTCGTCTCTCTATCGGTGACCCGGGCGCGCCCCAAACCCGTCCGGACCTCCCCATCCAGGGACCCATCTCGACACCGATTTAAGACATCGATATCTCCATCGCTTCGCTCCGTATACGTCGCGGTGGTCCCGGTACATCCCCGTTGGAACCACTGCGGGAAGCTCGCGATCTCAAACCAGGTGCCGACATAGCGAGTGAGATCGACCTGTGACACAGCCTCGAGAGGGGGCAGATGAAGTCGCTTGGTCGAGGTGGTCGCACACCCAGCCAAGGCCACAATATAAGCGATGAGGACTGTTAATTTCATGGTCTTCTCCTTCCTAAAGCAACCGCTACTGTCCTCAACTGACGAACCGCAAGAAATGCCCGAACTCCGAGAATGACCGGACCCTCATCAGGTCGAACACATCCTCCGGCCAGCTTGCATGGCCGCCCAGCACCAACTGGGTGTCATGGGCCATGCAGATGGGTCCCAGTGTCCGAACCAGGTCGCCCAGTTCAGAGGGCTGACTAGAAAACATCGACCCCGATACGGCGAGCATCTCAATGCTCGGTAGCTTTGCCACATCTTGAAGCGTATCGATGGGACACATGCGCCCCAGCCACATGGAGTTCCAGCCATGCTCAGCCAGGATTAATTCGGAAATGGCCAGACCAAGGGTGTGATCATCTCCAGGCGCAGATGCCAATGCACAAACTCGCGCATTGTCACTCCTGGGGAACAGGTGAAGAATCCGATTGATGCACCGCAACAAGCACTCGGTTGCGACATGTTCCTGGCAGATGGAGACTTCACCTGCCACCCATCGTGACCCCAGCTCGTGCAGCATCAGACCAATATCATCGCCCACATCCTCCCACCGACCAAGCGCTGCTCGCTTGGCCATTAGCATGGCCTCCGCTTCGCCCTGCCGGCCTTCGATGAGCACCTCCAACAGAGACTGATGCCAAGCCTTCGCATTCTGCTTCTGATGGTCCTTACGGAAAGACTCCACGTGAACCCGCTCGAATCTCCGATGGCCTCCCGGTGTCCGAAAACAAGGCAGCCTTCCTTCGTCTGCCCAGCGCTTCACGCTCGACGGATTGACTTTGAGGATCTG
>CAWVVG010000242.1:0-5815 GCA_963932775.1 uncultured bacterium | reverse complement strand
ACGTGGCCCAGACCCTCGGAGCTTTGCTTCGTGATCGGGCCCGTGAACACGGTGACCAGCCAGCACTGTTGTCCGACTCGGTGTGTCTGACTTGGGTTGAGCTGGATTCGGCTGTGGACCAGCTGGCCCGCTTGCTCACGGGCGTAGGGGTGGGGCCCGGAGACGTCGTTGGTGCCTTGATCACCAAGCGACCTGATGTCGTGATTGGCTTTCTTGCGCTGGCCCGCATTGGTGCCATTTATGCCCCCGTCAATTTTAAGCTGCACCCAGAACACATTCGGTTTCAGTTCGAGACGGCTGGCATCAAGACCGTCTTCACGGAGACCCAGTTCGATGGGATTCTGCACGGTGTTCTTCCCCTGCTCAATGATAGGCGCCGCATCATCTACGTGGACGGCCCAGGAAAGTATGGGGACAGCGACACGAGTCAGGCAGGACCCACCGGGGAGCACCTGGAGTGGCCGCAAGTTCACCCCGATACGCCCTGCTACTACAACTACACGTCTGGAACGACCGGACGGCCCAAGGGGGCCATCACCACTCATCGCAACATTATTGCGAATGCTACAGCTACCATTGAGGCGCTTGGTTTTACTGAGACCGACATCTTCCTCGGTATGTTCTCGGTATTTGCCCATCCCCATGAGTTGTTCCACCGCTCGTTGGTGCTGGGCTCCCCATTTGTCATCCTCGATACCTTGAGCCCACGGGTAGTGGCCGCTTGCATCGAACGCTTCTCAGTGGCTTGGATGATGGCGGTTCCGAGCTTCTATGAGATGTTGCTGGATTACCAGGGACTGGGCGATGGTGAGGGGAAACATGATTTGTCCTCGTTGAGGGTGCTCGAGGCCGGAGGTGCTTACGTCGGCGGCGAGGCATTGGCCCGAATGGAGGCTCAATTCTCGGCGCGCTTTATTCCCGTTTGGGGATGCACTGAAGCCACTGGTGTCGCCCTTGTGAACGGTCCAATCCACCGCCGGAATGGTGCCACAGGGCGGGCAGTACCTGGCTACAAGATTCGTCTTGTCGACGAGCGAGGACGAGACGTAGCGCCGGGCGCCGTGGGTGAGATGATGATTCAAGGTGCCAGTGTGGCCAATGGGTACATCGCCAACCCAGAAGAAACCGACAAGCTGTATCAAGACGGTTGGTATCGAACCCAAGACTTGGTTCGCATGGACGAAGATGGTTGGTACCATTTTGTGGGGCGTAAGTCGGAGATGCTTAAAATCGGTGGGATTCGGGTCTATCCCCTGGAGATTGAGCGGGTACTCAGGGACCACCCAGCCGTACGGAGTGTGGTTGTGGTCCGAGCCGAAGAGCGGGTGCGTGGTGAGGTGGCCCGAGCAGTGGTCGCCACCGTGCGCGGCAGTCAGGTGACCGCCCGGGAGCTGCAGACTTATTGTCGCGAGCGTCTCGCTGTTTATAAGGTGCCTCGGATCGTCGAGTTTTGGGCAGAGGTGCCTGCAATGCCGAACGGTAAGGTCGACAAAAAAGCGGTGATAGCAGTCCCTCCCGATGGGGCCCGCGACGAACGGAATCAAGCGGATGCGGTCTGAATTGAGGCTGATGGCCGACCTCGCGGGCTGGATGGTTTACCACCCAGGAGCGAGGGTCGTCTCTGGAACTCCCCGGAGATGGTGGCGCCCTGTGGCAGCCATGGGTGGAGACATTGCGCGTTGGATGGCAGCGGATGGCGCTGAGATGCGGGAGGAACTGGGCCGCATGTTTGCCCATACGCCGATGCCTCGTCCCGCCGATGACATCATTCGGGATGCATATCGTGCAGCAATGTTCAACGAATTGGAGGTGCTTCGGTACCCGAGCTTGGACCCCACATCCATCGATGAAGTGTGTACGGTGGAGGGTCGGGAGCACCTTGACTGCGCCCTAGAGAAGGGCAAGGGCGCCATTGTGCTGATTGGTCATTTTGGGGCCAACCAGATGATCATGCCGGCCCTGGGCCACCACGGATACCCCATGAATCAGCTCTCTGCACCGCCCCCGGTTTGGGCGGAGATTCTGCGTGAAACCCGGACGAACCCAGTGTGGGAGGCCAACCTCAACCGTCGATGGGCGCTCGAGAAGCAACTGCCGGTGAATCATATCAATGTCTTTCGCTTTCTCCGCCCCGCGTTTGACGCCCTCGAGAGCAACCAGGTGTTGGGTCTTGCATTTGATGGCGGCGGCGGTCGGGGTTGGACTCAGGCCAGCATTCTTGGGCGGGCGGCCAATCTCTCCACTCAGCCCATTCAGCTATGGAGGAAGTCAGGTGCAGCCGTGCTGCCCACCTTCGTAGTTCGGGTACCTGGGGAGGCCAGTCACCGCATCGTCATCGAGCGCCCGCTGACATGGCAGGAAGGGGAGACGCGGGACGATGAGAACAGGGCCAACATGGCAGCATTTATTCGGCGCTTTGAGCCTTGGCTTGAACAGTACCCAGAGCACTACCTGCAGTACATGCTCATGCGTCGGAGGGTCCGTGGTACCGACATCATGCCGCTCTTTCGGGACTACCCGCCAGCGGCCGATCAGCTGACGCCCGAGCAGGCAGCGGAGCGTCTTCGAGTGGCCGGTGAATGGAGGGATGCATCGTGATTCGACAGCGGCTCTGGGGTGTGATGCTGCTGTCCGCAGTGGCCATGTACTTGTGGACGGGTTCGGATGTGAAGAAGCACGGCTCCAGTCGCGACTCGGGACCCAATGTGATGCTCATCACGCTGGACACCACACGCTTGGACGCCATTGGTGCCTACGGTGGTGGCAACCTCACGCCGAATATTGACCGCTTGGCCCAAGAAGGGGCACGATTTACCCAGGCCATTTCAACCGCTCCCATCACCCAGCCTGCGCACCTGGGCATCTTGACCGGAGAGCCGCCCTACCGGTCGGGTGTGGTGACCAACGGTACCGAAATCGGTGATCGTCCGGGCATACTTGCACGTCGGTTGCAGTCGGAGGGCTGGGTGACGGCGGGCTTTGTTTCGGCCTACCCGCTCACAGGGCGGTTTGGATGGGGCCAAGGCTTTGACCACTTTGATGACCAGCTAAAAGTGGGACTCCTGGGGTCCGGGCGGGAGCGTGCGGGGCGGTTGACCGTCGATCGGGCGCTGGCATGGCTGAAGGTCCATCGGAAGGAACGCTGGGCGGTGTGGGTGCACCTGTTTGACCCTCACGGGCCCTATGAGGCGCCGGGTCGACCCATCGACGGCTCCACGGTGGGTGAAGCATTGGATGTGCCGGCCTATTGGCCGGATGAGCACAAGGCCATCACCGACCTTGAGTGGTTCGCCGAAGCCTACCGGGCCGAAGTTCGCGAGGCGGATGCGCAGGTCGGGCGGATTGTCGCAGCCCTGGAAGCCGAAGGTACGCTGGACGACACCCTGGTGGTGGTCACCGCCGACCACGGGGAGAGTCTCACCGAGCATGGCTACCTGTTTGATCACGGTGACCACCTGTACGATGCTTCGCTGCGCGTGCCATGGCTGGTTCGTTGGCCTGCAGCAGTTGGGGCAGGTGAGACGATCGACTGTTCGGTGTCGACCGCGAGTGTGGCACCGACCATTGTTGGGTTGCTCGGATTGGCGGACGACACACCACCCTGGGCGGCCGACCTGGCTGCCGTGCTGCGGGGCCAGACTTCATGTACGGATGTAGAGGTTCTCAGTTCGACGGTGACTGAAAAGTTCCGGGACCCACCGCCCATTGCTCACGCCCTGAGATCGCCCACAGGAAAGCACCTCCGCCCAGCTGTGGGCCAAGACATCTGTTTTGATTTGTTGGTCGATCCGAATGAAAACGACCCGTTGTCTGTGTGCGATGCCGCGACGGCGCTGCGGCTCGATGAGTCTTTGGTCGGCCGTGTGCCCGTGCGGCCACCTCAGGACGATGCGGAGACCCAGAAGGCACTGGAAGAATTGGGCTACATCGAGCCGTGAGTCTGCACATTAACCGGGCCTGTACGACTATTTTTCCAACGATTCGCTAGGAAACACTAGCTGGTTGGTAAGGTCTGGTTGAAGTAGCGTGCGTAGTACTGGGCCCGAACCCAGGTGTCGCTGCTGTAGTCCCCACCGGTGGTGCTGCCGTCCATATTATTGGCGTCCCGCACCCGCCCAGGTCCACAGTTGTAGGCAGACAGCGCAGCCTTGAGGAGTTGGGCTTCCTTCCAATCTGGGTTGCGGTCGCGGAGCTGATCGCGGAAGCCCACAAAGATTCCAGCAGCCTGCTCAATGTGCTCGAGGCTCGTCGCGCTGCCTGCGGGCTCGTGATAGCCCGCGTCGACCTGCATCAAGCCGAAGCCTTGGTTGCCGCCGTAGATGCTATAGCCATCTTCGCCAAGCTGGGACCCACCGCGGGTCTCGCGGCTACAGATGGCTGCAAGGATGGCGGCAGGAATACCGTACCGCGCTGCAGCAGTCTCGAACTTTTCCCTGTGAGGGAGGACATTCGCCTCGTCGTTCTCGGCCATGGTCTGCGAGCTGTTCTGGCCGGCAGGGAGTCGGTCTTGAGACGCGGTCCCCCTGGACGCTCCGGTGCCAACCTGGCCAAATAGGACGGCGTTGATGTCGGTGCTGGATGACATTGCCTGGGACAGGCGGGCGTAGGTCTGGAGGTCGAGGACCCCGCTCTGGACCATGTTGTACGCACCTTGAAACAGCACCAGTTGCTTGAGCGTCATGGGACCAAACACGCCGTCGGGGCGGTTGAAGCCGATCATCTCCTGTAGGGCCTCGACTTCTGGGCCCCGATCACCGACTTCCAGCTTGCCGCCGGCGAGTACATGATCGGTGAGAACCGAGGAGTCATTGAAGCTATTGGCCCCTTCGATGGTGCTGGTTTCGCTCGATGTACCGGTCGATGAAGTTTCAGACTCGGTAGAATTTCTGCGGGCGTAGTCAGACAATGGTGTGCAGCTCCAGTCGGTATACCCTAGTTCCCAATGGCCCTGCTGCCAAGGGGCCGATTGGTGTAGCACTGGATACACAGCCTCCATGCCTGTGTTTCACCATACGGTTCCCGATGATCCGGATATGCTTCGACTCGATCAATATTGCGCGCGAGTGTTCCCGGTATTTCAGAGCCGAAACCAGGCCAGGAAAGCGATCAAGGATGACCGCGTGTTGGTCAACGGTGAGCATGCTCGTACAGACTGGTTTCCGAAACCAGGGTGGGAAATCTCAGCCAAGGTTCCCGACAACCCCGTGCTTCCAATCTTGAAGATTGACTTGGACGTGCTGTATTCGGACGAGCATCTCGCAGTCGTGTACAAGCCTGCGGGACTGTTGACCCGAGGCAATCACCGCCGGACCGTTCACAGAGCCCTTCGACACAACCTGGACATCAGCTCGCTTCCCGATGCTTTGCCGATGCCCGACCCATGCCATCGGCTCGACTACAAGACCGCCGGTTTGTTGATTGCCGCTCGAACGGTGTCGTCTCGGCTGGCATTGCTCAAGATGTTCGCCGAGCGCGAGATTCACAAGGGCTATGGGGCATTGGTTGCTGGGCGGCTGGATGGGGCCGGCATCATCGAGGCCCCCTTGGATGGCAAGGCTTGCCTGACCCGTTGGCGTGCGGTTGAACACACCCACAGTCTTCATGTGGATTGGTTTACCACCGTAGAACTGGAGCCGGTGACTGGCCGGACTCACCAGTTGCGTCGGCATATGTCCGACCTCGGTCACCCCATTCTCGGTGACGATATTTACACTGGTGAGGCCAAGTTGCTGCGCCGCCAGGGGCTATTCCTGGCTTCGCTTCATCTGGACTTTGTGCACCCGATGACCGGCGAGAACGTGGTCGTGGATGCTCC
>CAWVVG010000241.1:0-5870 GCA_963932775.1 uncultured bacterium | reverse complement strand
AAATACAGTGTTCGGACGGACCGCCTCGGTGTGCCCCTCTACCAGGGCCTTGACCGTTGGTAGATTTCCATCATCCGAATCCAGGCTAGTCGAAGACTCCACCACATCGATGAGCAGGCGGCCGCCCTCAACCACAACACGAAGATCCGCATTGGGTTTTCCCATCATCGCCTTCACAAGCCATGTACCGCCGCCAATATAGGAAGCGTCCATGCCCAAGACATAGGGGTTGGAACGTCCAGTAAGCACGGAGCTTAGGTCCGAATGACAACCACGGACAACAACCTCAACCAAGCCCTCGCGAACCGTAGGGTGGCGCTCCACCCTTACGCCATCGTCGACGTTGAGGTCAACAATGGCAAACAGCACCTCTTGAGCCAACACAGAAGGGCTCCAACAGAGGAAAAATAGCGCGATAAAAAACTTCACAGTCGTCCCACAAAACCGGCTCCGACTCGCCAGGCTGACAAGTCTAAGCCACTTCCCACACCAAAGGCCTGATGTTGCCTTCGCCCAAGCAACAACTCAAAGTCCATTCGCTTCATTCCCCGGGCACCAGGGCGCATGGATTGCTGAATAAAGTGAGTATGGATTCGCATAGCTACCCGCATGTCCAAACCGATCTTCATCCCCGATATGGCATTTGTCGGGCTGCGGTCATTAAAAGAAACAAATGCAGGACCAATGCCAAAGAGAACCTCACTGGTAGGCCCCTCAACCCGAATGGTTGTGTCCATGGAAATCGGAACAAGCTCCAGTGTGGCCGTATTCCCTGTCCGCTGGTTGGTTGCTGGGTCGATGGCCTTCCCCTTTAGGCGGGTGTATCCGAGCTCCAGTTCAACCCCAAACAAGCGAGAGATACCGGTGTGGAAGAACCCAGTCGCACCGAAGCGACTTGAGCGGTGAACCATCACAATCGCTGACTCCTGCCAGACCTCGCCCACTCCCCGAAATCCTACAGAATTTTCCGAAAATGCCTCATACTTTGGCCGTTTCGTTTTCTCAACGACCTCCTTCGCAGGCTTTTCTTTGGCGTCTTTTTTCTTATCTTTCTTCGCTGCCATAGCGTTCATGGGAAGCAAAAAAAGTAGGGCAATAGAGACTATTCGGCGGATCACGTGGGACCTCCACTCACCCGTTATTGGGTGAAAGCACTCCCCAATCGGACGCCAGCTCACGCTCTTGAGCGGAAACTCATCAAGCCGTGCGAGAGAGTTTTTGCTCGGTCTGGTGTCGACGAATGTGATCGTAGCCTTTCAGGGCCTTTCGACTCTCTCGAATTTGGTGCAGTTCTTTCACAATGAACTCCTGTCGTTCGGAGACAAGTGCGATGGTCTCGTTCACCTCACCGTACAGCGCCTGAACATCAACCTTGGGCATATCAGCCACGGATTCTCGAATCCTCTGCATCAGGGTCTCAACATGCCCCGCGTCCAAGAGATCGCCGGCAGAAATACCGTTGCGAACTTCCCTTAAGGCTAGACTCAACTCCCGAAGCATTAGGCACCGCCGGCGTCGCCAAAGGCCGTCTTGAACCCCTCATACAACTCGTTGGTGATCTTTAAGCACTCCACAATCCGATCCCCACTGGACTCATGACCCGCCGTTGCGAGCTCTCGTATACAAAAGTGGTACAAGCCTCCGAGATTGGATGTCATCTCCGGAGCCGCATCGTGGTCCAGGCCAATCAACAGCTCAGCGAAGATTTCACGGACGATCCGAAGATGTTCCGCTGCGTCTACAAACTGATTGGTCTCGTATGCCTTTAAAGCCGCCGTCTGACGACGAATCAAGGCTTCAAAGCACATCAACACCAACTTTCGTTGGTCCGACGACTGAAGCGAAACACTTTTATAGGCCGCTATTCCACGCATGATGTTCTCCTCATTATTCAATTAGGGCAACCATTTGCCCGGTACTCAAGTCACTTCGAGTTGGTACTCATCATTTGAGCCATGTAGCTCGAGGTACCCTGCATTCCGCCCAAAAGAGACTCCATCGTGGCGAACTGAGAACGAAGCCGTTCTTCGTACCGCTTGATCCGATAGTCATAGTCACTCACCGAGTCTTCAAGGTCGCGAATTTGACCCTCAAGAGAGCCCTTGTAGCTCTCAAGCGTACCGTCCACCGTGTCCGTATAGACATCGATCTGTTCGCGCATTGCTGCACCGAACCCACCTGACTCCGTGAACATACCGACCACGTCGTCGAGGTTGTCATCAAGCGCATCTTGGAATTCTGATGAGTCGACAGAGAGTGTGCCGTCCGTGTTGCTGGTGATTCCCATCAACGAGAGGCTATCGAGGGTCGAACCGCTGGAATATTGGGCACCCACGACGCTAGCAAGCTTGCGGAGCACGCGAGTCACGGTGGTATTGCCCACCAAGGGCCCGGCAATGCCAAGGTCTGTGTTGTAGACCGTCTGGGCATCTACGTAGGAAATAACACTGTTGTAGGCATCTACGACGTCTTGAACGTTCGATTCAATTTGATCTTTGTCGAGCCCTACCGTGACATTCTCTGCAGCAGCATTGGTCTGATAGATATCAATGTCCAGACCTGGAACAGCGTCACCGAAGCTGTTGTCACTGTCCGTGACTACGATGCCATTGATTTCAACTTCGGCATCCGTTGAAGCTCTTTGCTCGGTAAATGTCGGAACCGAACCCGACCCTGTGAGGGCCGAGGTATCCAGCTCAATGGTGTTGTCCTTGCCGGTATCTTCACCCTGAATGACCAACTTATATGGCTCAGATGCGGAGCCGGTATTGAGAACATATGCACTCAAGCCATCTATTTCGTCGATCGCGGCGGCAATGCCACTCAAGGAACTGTTGCTGGAGTCTACGGTTATGGCCGTGTCCGTCCCCGCATAGGTCACGGTGAGCGTACCTTCAGCAATCACACCGGTCGACGACTTGTCATCAAACCCATCGGATACTTCTAATTCCGTCGTGGCCAACTGATTGACTGCAATGCTGTAGTTACCGGGAATCGCACCACTGGCCGTGGACACCTTAAAGGCATCCGTGTCCGCATAATCGGCCTTGTACGACTTGAAGTCCGCCTCGTCCTCGATCGCTGCGATGGCATCATCGATGGCATCGATTCTGCCAATCAGATTCCCAACCGCAGTCTTCTGCTTGGTCGTGTTGGAGATGTCTCTCTCGAGCGACTTTTGCGGCAGCGAATACACCGCCACCATCGAGTCGACCATCGCCCCAGTATTCATCCCGGAGATTAATCCATCAACGCCGAAGCCCATGTCGCACCTTCAGTTTGTTTGGGGGGAATGAAAAATTGAAACGAGAGAAGAAGCCGCCACAACCACAACAGCTGTGGCGGCTCAGGTAGGATGCTCCCCTACGACAGGAGCGAGATTACGGATTGATTGATGGTACGTGCCTGCGCAAGAGCAGCTGTACCGGCTTGCTGCATGACCTGGAGCCTTGTCATCTCAGCCGTTTCTTGGGCATAGTCAGTGTCCATGATCTGGCTTTCCGCAGCACTAAGACTTTCTACATAGGTCACCATATTGGCGATAGAAGAATCAATGCGGTTCTGTACGGAACCATACCCAGCACGAATGCTGTTTACAGAGTCGATGGCCGTATCAATGGTATCAATGGCCGATCGAGCATCACTAGCCAGGGCAAGACTGATCGTAGTCGTGTCCACGTTCAAGTTGCTCACCGAGAGGTCGCCCAAGGTGATAGTAAGTTGACTCTCGGCCCCGCTCGTCACTCCAACCTGCACACTGAGTGTGGTCTTCGTTCCGTCCGCAAGTTTGAGATCATTGAACTCGGTTGCTTGTGAAATTCGGTCAACTTCCGCTGAAAGCTGAACAAACTCATCATCAATGTAGGTTCGCTCATCATCCGCCAAGGTCTCTGAGGCACTTTGAACCGCAAGCTCACGCATCCGATCAAGAATATTCAGGACCTCCTTGGTTGCACCCTCCGCAGTCTGAATAATGGAAATTCCATCATTGGCGTTGCGAATGGCCTGTTTACCGGAACGGGCCACGGTTTGCAGGTTGGAAGCCACCGCTGATCCGGCCGCATCATCTGCGGCCTTCGTGACGCGGAGACCAGAAGAGATCTTGGCCAACGTGTGGCTCAAGCCTGCCTGGGTCTTGTTGAGAGCATTGGAAGCCCTCATCGCCGCAAGGTTTGTATTTACTGTAAGAGCCATGTGTTGCTCCTCATCGCTTATTCGGGTTTACTCGAAGCCCAGGAATCTGGACCTCCCCTGCCCTCATCGGCCGATCTAAAAAATCGTTTGAGGAACAGAACCACAAAACACCGCTCGATCCGCCCTGAATAAATTGGCGAATTCAATAGACGGGGGCGTTTTTGAGTGCGTGAAAAAACTTATAAACAAATTTCCAATGTCGCGGACTGCTCTCGTTGTTGGGCGAGAGCAGCCCGCGGCGGTTGGCTACTGAAGTAGAGCGAAAACGCTCTGTTGGAGATCTGTGGAATTTATGCACGATTCAACACCATCTTTGTGCATCATTAAGAGTCGGGACCGTTGTGCTGCATCGAAGGCCTCTGCCGCAGTTTGGATACCACACGAGTCTGCTGAAATAGAATCTACATAGGTGTTCAATTCGGCCAGGGCTGCGTCAACCCGATCCTCGATGGTTCCGTATTCATCCCGAAGATCCTCTACGACATCGGTGGCTGTATCAATATGAAAGACGGACCAATCGGATTCGGTTGCCGAATCTACCCGAGCCTTATTTGGGCCCACAGTCAGCGCTGAAGTAGACATCCTACCCAGCTCACTCAAGGCCTCCTCCTCGAAGTCTTCCTCTTGTCCGAGGGCAGAACCCAAAGCGATGCTGTCGATTTCAGTCTGGAGCATGGAAAACTCCTCTTGGAGAAGTTCCCGCTGCTCAAGAGACAAAGCATCGGAAGCTCCGGTCGTTGCAATCTGCCTCATACGGCCCAGGAGTGTTTTGATCTCTGTGGCGGCTGAGTCGACAACTTGTGCGAGGCTGACCCGGGGCACCCAGGAGCCCGATGGGGCGGAAGCCAAATCCCGAGCCGTAGCAATATTTACTGCACCGTGTGCAGTCTGTGTCGCAGCTCTTGCCGCGTCCACGCCTGCCGACAACAACTGTTTTCCATCCGCGACACTGCCGGTGAGGGCGGCGCCGTTTCCAGTCTGGTGATTTGTCCAATGAATGGTCACGATTGATTCTCGGTTTAGGAGATGTGATGGGCAAACCCGCTAAGCTCATCCTCTGTCTCTTCGGATGAAAACGGTGTGCGTTTGAGGAGTTTCTTCCGAAACCCCCCGATACGGATCGATTGGCCCGGACTTAAGCAAAAAACCGGTGAGCGGTCAAAGACCACTCACCGGTTCCTAATTTCTTCTCGGGAGAGAGTCCCCCGAAGGTGTGAGCCTCCGGGGGACTGAGAGGACGTTGAGTCTGAGACTCCACGCCTACGCTTCCTACCCGAGGAGCGAAATGACACTCTGGTTGATACCCTTGGCTTGTCCCAGGGCGGCCACACCGGCTTGCTGCATGACTTGAAGTCGAGTCATCTCAGCAGTCTCATGTGCATAGTCGGCATCTTCGATTTGGCTCGCAGCAGCAGTGAGCGACTCAACATAAGTCGACATGTTGCGGATGGACGAATCGAGGCGGTTCTGAACAGCACCATAGTCGGCGCGAATCTTGTTGACTGAGTCGATCGCCGTGTCCACAGTATCGATTGCACTTCGGGCTGAAGAGGCATTGCTTAGATCGATGGCCGTACCGGTCATTCCAACAGCCGACACTGAGATGTCACCAAGGGTAATTTCCACCTGGGACTCTGAAGTACTGGACACACCCACCTGAACGGTCAGTGTACTCT
>CAWVVG010000240.1:0-5872 GCA_963932775.1 uncultured bacterium | reverse complement strand
GTATCTTTCGATGAGGTGTCGTCGCAGCTAACAATAAAAATCAAGGCAAAAAGCGTAAAACGAGACATGAACATCTCTCCATCTGTGAGGGTTAAACGCGGTATAGCATGGGTTGAGCGCAGTTGGTGAAACTTGACCATTGGGGTTTATTTCAGGCGCTTTCTAAAAGTGGTTAGGTTTCGCTGATGAATTGGTTGATGATTAGCGCAGTGGTTTGGCTCTCCATGGCGGGCTGTGACTCATCGTCGGGCCCTCAAGAGGCGATCGTTCCCGCCCGACAACCCGATGTGTTGATTGTGGTTCTCGATACTGTGCGGGCCGATATGGTCTCGACATACGGCTACCGAAACCCCACTACGCCCCAGCTGGATGCTGTGGGCGAAGCCGGTGTCATTTTTGATGATGTGACTACGCCCGGCTCTTGGACATGGCCAAGTCATGCATCTTTGTTCACCGGTGTTGGCCCTTGGGAACACGGAGCCCATGCTTCGGTTGCGGCCAAGGGAGTGGGCCTGGCTGGCGGCCACTGGGGCCTCCTGGGACTGCGGCCCGAATTGACGACCCTGGCGGACCGGTTTTCGGCTGCTGGGTACCGGACGGTCAGCTTGGCCTCCAATCGCTTCTTGGATAAGAAATTGGGCCTGACTCGTGGGTTTGAGATCACAGAGACCATGCAGGATCGCGAGCTCTCCGCGCGCGCCACAGAGCTCCTCAACGAGACCGATGACAGACCCTTGTTTATGTTTGTGAATATTCTCCTGGCTCACGCACCCTGGGAGGTCTACCCCGTCCCGTGGTCCATGCGGCATACCGAACGGCTCAAAGCGGCAGAGACCGTACCAGACTGGACAACTCCGTTCTTAATGAACGACACACCAGGCCTGGATCTTGGCGTCTTCCCTCCAGGGGCCAGTCAGGGGGGCTTTCGGCAGCTAATGAGCGGTGAGCTCGTGGTTCCAGAGCAAGACATGGAGATGGTCGAAGATCTGTACACCGGTGGAATCAAGGCCGCAGACTTCTTGCTCAACAAGATACTGGAGCGGTGGACCGCGACACGCCCATCTGGGATTGTGGCCGTCACCTCGGATCATGGCGAGTATCTGGGTGAGCACGGGCTGTGGGATCACGGCAAGACCATCTTTAATCAGGTCACTCGGGTGCCCCTTGTGATTGCGGCGCCGGGTCGCCTGCCCAAGGGTAAGCGGGTCTCGACGCCCGTTCAGATGCATGATCTCCACGATACGGTCCTTGACTTGGCTGGCATCGACGGGCCAAAGACCCAGTCATTGCTGCCAGTGGTCGAGGGCAAACCGAGAAATGGGCCCATCTTGGCGAAGTCTTGGGCGAGTCGGGCCTGGTTGGAGACGATGGGTGGGCGCTTTGTGTATGACTGGACCCTGTACCGCGAAGGTGATCTTGCACTGATCTCCTCGAGCGGAGGCCATCGCCAGCTGTTTAATTTGGCGACCGACCGCGACATGATGAAGGATCTGGCGGCAGAGCAGCCTGAAAAGACCGCAGAGTTGGCGGCGAAAGCGGACAAGGCTTTTCCTCAGGCCACCTCAACGTCGGATGGCGTTGAGATGTCCAAAGAGATCGAGGCTGAACTGCAGGCGCTGGGGTATCTGGAGTAAAGGCCGCAGGGCCTATGTCTCGAGACTGCCTTCGAGTTGGCGGAACAGCCAATGCAAGAAACGGAACGGCCATTGCCCTTCCGCTGGAGTGAAGCGGACGACCAATCGTCCGGCTTCTGTGCTCTCCTGACTTGGTATCGGAGCCAAGCGGAAGCGCTGACCATCTTGACTGACGAGGGCGACGATGGTTTCCCTTGGTACGGGAGAGCTGGAGTCGAAGTCCAGGTCGACTCGAACCTTGTGCCAACGAATGTGAGCGATTCCGAGATGCCGGGCGCGCACCTTGGCTTCGGCTGCCCAACCAAGGTTTAGTACTTCAGGTGGAGGCTCGCCGAATCGGTCTTCCCAGTCGGATAGCACCGCTCGGACCTGGTCCGTACTTCGGCCCATGGCCAGCTCGCGGTATGCCGTCAATCGATCCTGAAGCTCCGGCATCCAGTCTTCGGGAATCAACATGGGGACGGGGATTTCGATCTCTGGGTCCAAGCGTTTGAGGGTCATGTCCCCTCGAGCAATGGCGATCGCTTCTTCGAGCAGTTCGACATAGGTATCGAAGCCCACAGCCTCGATGTGGCCGTGTTGGGCCTCCCCGAGGAGGGTTCCCGAGCCCCGTACTTCCATGTCTCGGGTTGCGATTGCAAAGCCGGAGCCCAGGTCTGAGTGTTCTTGAAGGGCGCGCAGCCGAACCCTCGCGGTTGGATTGATGGGCTCGTCTGCTGGAATCATTAGGGTGCAGCGGGCGCGGACATGGCTCCGTCCAACTCGGCCCCGAAGTTGATACAATTGTGCCATACCGAGCTCGTCCGCGCGGTTCACGATCATGGTGTTGACGCTGGGAATGTCCACGCCGGACTCGATGATGGTCGAGCAGACGAGCATGTGGAATTCCCGTTGGATGAAGCCCAACAACACCCGCTCTAAATGGCGCTTGTCCATCTGGCCGTGTGCCACGCAGATCTTCGCCTCCGGGATCAACTCTCGCAGGTGGGTGGCCATGGCCTCGATGCTCGCTACCCGATTGTGCACAAAGAACACTTGGCCGCCTCGTCCCAGCTCAGCGAGTACATCCTCTCGAATGCGGTCGTCATTAAACTTGGTGAGTCGGGTCTGAATGGCCAGACGGGCCGGAGGGGGCGTGGTGATCAAGCTTACCTTGCGCAGACCGGAGAGAGCCATGTGAAGGGTGCGGGGGATGGGGGTTGCGCTCATCGCCAGATAGTGGACCGGCCCGGTGGGTTGTGCGGAGGTGATCTGCTTGAGTTTGTGCTTCTGGCGCACTCCAAATCGGTGTTCTTCATCGACGATCACCAGACCCAAGTGCTTGAATCGCAAGTCTCGTGTGAGCAAGGATGTGGTACCGATGACGATGTCGACCTTGCCTTCTGCGGTGTCCATAAGGATCTTTCGTCGCTCGTCCGCTGTTCGATACCCCGCGAGAAATTCAACCCGAATCCCGGTGTCAGAAAAGCGCTTCTGAAAGGTCTGTTGGTGCTGAAAAGCAAGCACGGTTGTGGGGCACAAGAGGGTGACTTGGTGCCCCTCGAGGACCACCCGCATGGCCGCCCGCATCGCGACCTCAGTCTTGCCGAAGCCGACGTCCCCGACGACCAGCCGGTCCATTGGAGTGGTCTCGGTCAGGTTCTCCATGACTTCATCGATTGCCGCAGCTTGATCGGGGGTCTCGGTGTAGGGAAAGGTCTCCACAAACTGCTGAAACAACGGCGGCTCGCCCACATAGGAGTGTGCTGTGCTGACCTCTCGAACCGCGTGCATCTCTAGGAGTTCGTGGGCCATGCGCAGGACTCGGTCCTTGACCTTGTTCTTGCGCTTCTCCCATGAGTCCCCACCCAGCTTGTCGAGTCGGGGTGTGCGGTCGCCCATTGTCCGATATCGGTACAGCTCGTCCAGTCGAGTGACTGGGAGGAACATCTTGTCGCCACCTCGGTACTCGACCTCTGCAAACTCCTGTTCATTCCCGTTCAGATCGATCCGCTTGAGGCGCTCAAAGCGGCCCACACCGTGCCGAATATGAACGACCAAGTCGCCAACCTTCAGCTCGTTTACGGAACCGAGGGTGGCCTCTTTTAGAGTCTTTCGTACAGCCGTCCGCTTCTTTTTAGCACCAAACAACTCGCTGCTCGTGATGATGGCGAGCTGGGCGGGGGCACAGTGAAAACCACGGTCCAGTGCTCCGATCCACAGCGCGACGGTTCCGGCCCGGCCGAAGCTACCGCGGGCCATGGCAACAGGATTCAGTCCGTGGGGACCCAGCAGGGCGGACAAGCGCTCTGCCCGAGTGTGGGATTCGGCGACCAGCGCCACACGCCAACCCTCCTCGAGCCAGCTGTGAATGCGGCCCACGATGGGTGCGAGTTCACCTTTTCCGACGAACATGGATTCGTTTGACTGGGCGCTGTAGTCGGGGGCCTCATCGAGGGCGATTGGGGTGAGGGATTGCCCTTTTGACAGTGCGCTCTGCACCTCACCGAGATCGCCAAAGCGAGCCCCGGTGTCCACAGGCGGGCGGTCCACCAAGGAGCGGCCCTCCCACCGATCGATCACAGAACCCGCGAATGCCGCGACTCGGTGGGCCACATCTTCTGGGTCTACGACGATGAGCCGGTCCACCAAGCGCCAGGGGTCGACCAGCGGATACATGGCGGCCAGGTAGTCTTCGGCCCCAGGAAACCAGAGCCCTTGTCGAAGGTCTTGAATCACAGTTCTTCGGGTGGGCTGGCCGCCCCCCATCTTGTCCACCATCTCGGCGGTGTGTTGACTCAAGCGACTCAAGGCCTCGGTGGTGGCGACCGCTTCTCTAGCGGGGGGAACCTCAATGGATGGAATCGGCGTACCGCTCTTTTGACTGGATGGGTCCAGGGGTCGGATCTCCTCGATCTCATCGTCGAAAAGCTCCACTCGAAATGGGGCATCGGATGTGGTGGGCCAGATGTCGATGACCGCCCCACGGCTCGACATTGTGCCCCGCTCCATGACCCGAACGACTCCGTGGTACCCATGGAGCACCAATGACTGGACCAGTTGATCTCGGTCGATGGTCATGCCGGCCCTGAGGACATGAGTCAGGCTCTCTAAAGTGGGTAGGGTATGAACTTTATGGAGCAGTCCCTGTGCGCTCGCTACCACCACACAGGGTTGGTCGCTGTGGAGCATAAGGGTGGCCCGGATTCGGGCGCGAGTCACCTCGGGTTGGGGACTCAGTCCGTCGAAGGGGCGCACATCATCGGGGGGCAGGACCGTTACCTGGGCCGCTCCGTCTAAGTGGAATTGAATCTCTCCGCTTAGCCTCGTGGCTTCGGCCGGTGTGCTGACGACCACCAAGGTGGGACCATCGATACAAGCCGCGATCGCCCATGCTGCGGCTCCGCCAGGGAGACCGGCCAGTGTGGGAACCTCAGGCCAGCCTTCGGTTAGATTCAGTAGGTTGGCACGCACGTTTGTTTCAGGCAGCTTTTCGGGTGCGGTCTTCGTAAAAAGTGTAAAAGACCATCACAACCCAGATGTTGAGAATGTAGGCCACCGTCATGAGCCCGATCAGCACATGAATTCCCATGCCGATCGCATACAGTTCCGCGAACCCGAGCACCTGTGTAAAGAGGAGCCAAGGAAGCATCAGGGCAAAGATTCGTCCCCGTCGCTTCCGGGTGAGGTGGGTAGAGCGACCCAGGGGCCACTTTTCATCTTCGAGGCAGAGTATGGAGTCGACAAATGCGTACTGAAGCAGGAATAGAATTCCGGGGACGATGGCGATCATCCCGACCTGGATGGAGAGGAAGGCAATGGCATGCCACTTGAAAATCTTCTTGTAGCGTGCGAGCGCGAAGTTGAGGGCCTTGCCGATGCTGGGCTCCCCACCATGGGAGTGCACCCGTGCGGCATAGATCGCCATGGCCGCCATAATGGGGCCGAGGAAAATCTCCACGAGCAACATGACGCCCCACCAACCGAACATCAGCTTGATGGTGGTGGTCTGATCCGATGCCCCGCCTTTTAGGGCCTCGGGTGCCAACAGTTCCATGGCTGCAATGTCGAGAAGAGAGACCACCGTGCCGAGTACAAGGGCGACCGGGAGCACGATCTTAAGGCTGGAGAACAGCGCTTGCGTGGCACGGATCGCGACATCGATACTGGATTTACTTTTGACCATGCTGGCGTTTTAACACCACAACCGGGGTTTCGGTTCAATCGGATTTTTACCTCCAATAAAAGTCGAACCGAGG
>CAWVVG010000239.1:0-5894 GCA_963932775.1 uncultured bacterium | reverse complement strand
CGGCGGACCAGGTAGCGGTCAGGTCTTCAGCGGCGTGGTTGGCGTCGGTCACCGAGCCCACCAGGGTAAGGACCTCCCCTTCCCTGACACCGTCACCAGAAGCATGAGAGAGGATTACCGCTGCAGGTATGGAATTGTTCACATTGAGCTTGGCATCAGAGCTACACCCCACCAACAACACAAACCACAGCAGCGATGAGCCCATGGGCCCAAGTGCATTCCGCATACAACCTCCACAGATGGGAAGTGTACACCATGGAAGGAACGGGCTCACCTCGATTTGTGATGAATCAAGCCCAACCCAGCAGGCCCGGGTTGTTCTAAGCCTAAGGGTCGTGTCACTTTCTGCCGCGCACCCAAACCCGCTGGACGTCTATTCCCCCCTCCAGTTTTGGCGTCGCCGTGACACGATAGATGTCCCACGAAGGCGGGTCACCCTTGCCATCTCTCACAAAGAAAACAAGCGAGCCTTGGGCTGTAAGAGTCGGTTCAGTCTGGTCATACGGAGTCACCTGAAGGTTTTGACTGAGGCCGCTGGCCTGGGCGTCAGCCGAGCGCAGCACCAGATCGAGCGACCCTGCGATGGCTTGAGCCACCCGGTGCGGCGGGGCTGCTCGAAGAAACCCAGACCAGTCACCCTTTGTCTTCAGCCAAGGCTCATCCTTGTACTCATATATGGTCCAATGACCTGGGTCTCCAGGACCCTGTGAGGCCACGTCCACCCCATACGCCCGGTACTCTCCGACATCTCTTCTGGCATCACGGGAGATCTTGTCCGCCGCTCCGCCAAGGCTCACCACGTACGCCTCGATGAGCGGTGGCGTCTGGGCATCCGTCATCTCTCCTCCTGCGCTTGTGAATATCAAGAGCCATAAAATAAGCATCTGAGGGGCACCTTTCGCCTAGTGAGGCACACCGCTACGATTGTTGGTTGTAAGCTCCGGATTAATGGTTCCGGCCTCTACTGGCGCCTGGTATGGCTGGCGTTCGAGAATGTGGGCCTTGAAGAAGGCCTTCACTGACGCTGGAAGCCCTCCACCCCACTTGCTCGAATCGCTGTAGCCCGCTGGATCGGAGAAATACTCCGCATAACAATTGGCAAAAAACTCCATTGGTGACATCGCTGAATAGTCGTCACCTGTGGCATCGATTGCAGCCTCCGCGACCGGTGAGAAAACCATGGTGTTGTGGTAATAATGATTGAAGAACACCCGGCCACCTTCTCCACTGGGGTGCTGCCCGTAATTAGTGTACCAGGCTGGTGAGGATGTTTGAACCGCCATTTTGACGGCTGGGTTCATTTGCTGCCAATCCGAATCATCCTCAGGAATGGGGTCACCCGACACCCACTGCGTTCTATTTAAATGAGCCTCCAGCAAATCCAAGAGATGCTCTTTGTCGCTGGTACTCGGGTCCGGAAAACCACCCAGTGCGTTCACCAGTGCCTCGCAACCATCTCGCCCCCTACCAAGCACCTTGAAACCCACTCCTGCAGAAAGCCATGCATCCACACTAGCCCTCAATAAATCGTGAACTGCGTGACCGATCTCGTGTCTCACGGTGTGCTCAATTCGGTCAGGGGAGGCGTCATTTAGGCCCTGCCCGAGTTGAATTTCTCCATTTCCTCTCCGAGCTTCACTCACTCCCCAGAATCCACGATTCCCTGAGATCGACTCAAAGGCGGTAATGACCGAGTTCTCGGACACATCATGGGCCGGGAGCGTGGCCAGAATGTCCCACACATCCAAAATATCTTGGTGTTCCCACTCAATCAATACTTCGCCATCATTGTCTCGCTCCGCATCTCTGATGTCACTATTCGAAGACTGCTGCCCTCCGCGATGTTCTCCGGTGTGCTCATACCGCCCTTTCATCGGAATCTGGAAGCGCTGCTCGAACAACTTTGCGCCCAGCACTGCTCCACCGATCTCTGCGGCTGCACGAAGCTCCGCGGGGTTGAAAGCACTCCCGATCAAACCCAGGAGCCCGGCATCTCCCGCCACCTCACCCAATTGTGCTGGAGTCATGACTCCCAAGAGAGCCAAGCAGTGGGCCTCATCGACCATGCCCACAAAATTGCCTAGTGCAGCCTCTCTAAAAGCTTGGACCGGGTCTTCGGGAGCCTGTTCCAGCGTGCCGATCGTGGCCAACTCGCCAAACATGTCATGCCCCATGCTGCTTCCCAGAGAATACATCGCATCCATCCCAGCGGTCGTGACCACGGCCCCCGCGAGTGCCCCGCCAAGAGATGGGGCTGGAGAGGAGAGGTCACTGCTCTTGGATTTCGTCTGCTTTCCAGCCACTTAAACTCCACACATCAAATGGTTATGAGTCGATATTAACCTACACACCGTCAAATGGAAGTTCGCAATGAGTACGTGGGAATCTGTGCAATGCCAATGCCCACAATGTGGGAAAACAATGACAATTCCTGTGCTCAAAGGATTGCACGTTACCCGGCTGCCTTCTGCTCGGCAGGAAATCCTAAACGGAACCTTTCAACGTTTTCAGTGCACAGAATGTGACGAACACTTTTTGTTCGAGGGCACGACCGTTTACACAGACTTCGACCGAATGGACTACGTCGCTGTGGAACCGCCCCCCGCGAGAAACTGGAGAGCGGTTCGCGAAAAGCATCAACAGGCCTACGACAGAAATGTAGAACTGGGTCCGCCCGTCGCACGGGAGTTGGCGTCAGGATTTCGCACACGCTTGGTGTTTGGCCTTGGGGCCCTGCGAGAGAAACTGATTGTGTGGGATGCAAACCTGGATGACCGATTACTGGAGCTATGCAAAGCGGGTTGGTTTGAGCGCGAGGGAAAAGACCCAACAAAGTCCATATTAAGGCTCGATTCAGTGTTGCCAGGACAGCACCTGATATTGGTTCACCTCAAACCATCCACAGAACCCCGGCTTGATTCCTGCGGGTATGTCCTTCCGACCCTGCTCGAGCGAGTCGTCATACGTGCTGCTGAATGGCAGAAGGTACAACGTCGCCAAGCTCGACTTACCGATTCCGTCCCATGGCTCAAGGAGCCTTGGCTGGTGGATTTATTCGATGCCCACCCCGCCTCAAACGGCCGTGGTTTTTAGTTCCTTCAAAAGCCTATGGTTCGATTTCCGTTCGATCCCCAAAACCCCGGTCTTGGGACACCCCCCTTATTACAAATTGATTGCGATAAGGGCCATCAGGAAATAGGTTCTCACCCATGCTTACCCCTTCCAACGCTCTACGAGACAAGCCAGAGGGTACTGTTTACCGATCTGGGCTCCCGTGGTCGATGGGTTGTGGAACTCTTTCCCGTTGGAGAGCCTTCTGCCTGGCGCTTGGAGGATGTGCCTGTTTGTCCTTCGTTCAACTCCAGCCGGCCCAGGCCGCACCATCGGGCTCTACCATCCAAGCACCCGCACCCATCGACATTCAACCCCCAACCCTGCTTCAGCAGGTTGAACTTCAATACCCAGAGTCTGCACGGGCCTCAGGTCAACACGGTGACGTCAGCATCTTGGTCGATGTGGATGCGTCCGGGCAGGTCATCGCCACACGCTTTGAGAGCGGCCCTGAGGTGTTTCGAAACGTTTCCCTCGACACGGCATCGCGTCTTGAGTTTTCTTCCGCCACCGCCGATGGCGTACCGGTGGCAGCAACCACACGGGTCTTCTTCCATTTCGCCCCGCCCGATACCCTGCACCACGAGAAGCACGGTTCCCCCCATGAGGAGATGGTTATCCACTCCTCCAATCCAGATCTCAAGGACACTCGAGCACGTACGACCCTCGGCGAGGAAGCCTTGGACCGCGCAGCAGGGGCCGACCTAGCGGAAACCGCTTCTCAGGTTGCCGGAGTTCGCATGGCCAGCGGTACCGCGGATGCAGCCAAGCCCATCATCCGAGGGCAGCAAGAACGCCGACTGTTGGTCCTATACGATGGGGTTCGCCACGAAAGCCAAAAGTGGGGTTCAGATCATGCCACGGAGATTGACCCATTTTCCGCAGGGTCCATCAGCGTTATTCGTGGTGCCGCCGGAGCTCGGTACGGGCCCGACGCCATCGGTGGGGTCATCCTGGTTGACCCCCCACCCATGCGCACTGAGTCGGGAGTCGTGGGCAAGATTCTCACTTCTTACAACAGCAATGGACGAAGACCATACGGCGCTTTGCGCCTCGATGCCGGTTCCGACAATGGCGTGTCTGCCCGCATGGAGGGCAATGCAGCTATCGGATCCAGCCGCACGACTCCCGACTACATCTTGGGCAACACCGCTTCCCGTGTCTGGAACCTGGGGGGTGCCATTGGGTACGATTGGAGTGCTGGGCAACTCCGCGTCTCTTGGCATCACCACGACTTTAGTGCAGGCGTCTTCTACGGGGTCAACCAGAGCACACCGGACGAGTTCCGCACCATGTTCGAAGCCGACCGACCGATCACAGCAGACTTGTGGTCCGTCACACGAACCATCGATCGGCCGTACCAGAAAGTAACCCACGATGTGGGCATCCTTAGTGCCGATATGGAGGGCGACTGGGGCAGCATCGAGGCGACCTATGCCTTTCAGATAAACCTACGCAAAGAGTACGAGCAGGTTCGCGAAGACATCAACGGACCGCAGTTCGATTTTACCCTTCGAACCCATTCCATCGACACTCTGTACCAACACGCCACGGTGTCAAACGATATCGGTGATCTGGATGGCGGGGTTGGACTTCAAGGTTCGTTTCAAGAAAACGTGTACAGAGGCCTTTCTTTGATCCCCAGCTACCGGAGTTTCTCCGGCGGTTTATTCGCCTTTGAGCGATTGTCGCTGGGTCGGGTTGACCTGGAGGCAGGCGCACGAGCAGACGCCTTGAGCCGTGACGCCTACTTGCGTGACAACGACTACGACGCTCACGTTCGAAGAGACACATTGGACGAAGACAACTGCGATGCCCTCGACACCACCGTTCGGTGTCCTGCGGACTACACCGCCGCTTCTTTCTCGTTGGGAACCTTGGTACACGTTGTGCCGAAGCGCCTCGATCTGAAGCTGGATTTGTCGAATGCCAGTCGATTCCCGAACGTCGACGAGCTGTACATGCTCGGCAGCGCCCCCTCTTTTCCAGTCTACGCCAATGGTCATCCTGACCTCGACACTGAAACGGTGTGGAATGGCTCTCTGACTACCGGGCTGAGGCTGGAGGCCATGGAGGCAGAGGCTTCCGTTTTCGGGCAACTCGTGGATGACTACATCTATTTCGCTCCTGACCTAAACGCGGACGGTGAACCCCGCTTCGACGTCACGATTCGAGGGACATGGCCAAGCTGGGGATACCGACCCATCAACGCGAAATTCTATGGGGTCGACGGCTCTTTGAACCTCGGCCCAACCGCACCGATTGGCATGAAGGCTCGGGGTGGGCTTGTTCGCGCAGAGGACCGTGAAACGGGCAACGAGTTGGTCGGTACCCCGGCCGATCACCTATTTCTTGCATTGGTTGGGCGACCCCCGCCTGTTGGGCCTGTTCACGGACTTGAGCTTCGCGTCGCAACAGACATCGTGGCTTCACAGTCCCGAGTCAATGCAGCCGACGACTTTGCACAGCCCCCCCCTGGGTATGCATTGCTTGGAGCCAGCATCGATGCCGAAATCGGACGGGGCCATCCCGTGCGAGTGGGCGTGGATGCACACAACCTTCTGAACACAGCGTACCGCGACTACAGCAGCCTGCTTCGCTACTACGCCGATCAGCCCGGCCGAAACGTCCGCGTACGGGTCGGCATGAACTTTTAACTCAAACGGAGAATCTCATGAACCTCATACCCCGAATCACACCCCTTCTTCTTCTGGTACTCCCGGCTTGCTCCGATGTGGAAAAGGGAGAACACGGCCATCATGACCACGAACATGAAGTCATTA
>CAWVVG010000238.1:0-5937 GCA_963932775.1 uncultured bacterium | reverse complement strand
CGACGACCTAGACAACGACTGCGACGGCCTGACCGATGAAGACGATGTGTGTGGCCCCGAACCAGAACCAACGCCGGGCGATGACTGCACTACCTCTTGGGGCAGCACAGGCATCTACACATGTGAAGGTGTCTGTTCCACCTACACCGACTGGATTGGTGATGGCGACTGCGACTCTATCTTTGACTGTGTCGAGACGGATTGGGATGGCGGCGACTGCGTAGTCGAAGCCGACTCCGATGGTGACGGCTGGACTGACTCCACCGACTGCGCGCCCGACGATGCAAGCATCTTCCCCGACGCCGAAGAAATCTGCGACGACCTAGACAACGACTGCGACGGCCTGACCGATGAAGACGATGTGTGTGGCTCAGTAGAGCCCACACCGGAATGCATCGACACCGATGATGGTGCCACAGACGCCTACGGTGATACCTGCGCCGACTACGTCGACTACCCAAGTTGGTGCGGCGGTTACGACGTTGATGGCTTCGATTCGATGTCCATGTGCTGCGCATGCGGCGGTGGCAATGATGTCATCACATCGGACGGTACCGAAGAACTCCCATACTGCACTTGGAGTTCGCCAGGATGCACCTGGGACGAGAGCGTCAAAGAAGAATGTGCCGTCGCATTGTGTCAAGCCTCTGGCTATGCCACCGGGTCATTCATCTCGGCAGACCACGGCATGTGTGATGCTTCTGCGACCGATGTCGCAGCCCACTACTGGATGTCTACCGCCGATGAGTATGTGTACGGAGATTGGGGCTACGAGTCCACCATCACGGCGGAATGCGAGGACGTCGAGCCAGAGCCAGGGGAGCCTTGCGAGGGCTCTAGTTGGAGTGGGCCCTTCACAGGCATTTACGACTGCGACTTGGAATGTTCCAGCGAAACCACATGGCTTGGAGACGACTTCTGCGACGCTATCTTCGAATGTGCCGAGACAGAGTGGGATGGTGGTGATTGCTTAGACGACATTGCACTGGGTGTCCCATCCGACGCCGGCGATGCAGTACTCGATTTCCAGTGTGCGGAATGGGACGGCACCCTGTGCACTCAACCACAGGTCCGAATCCCGGACGGCGAGTGCGATGCCCACGAGTACAGCGGAATCTGGGTGGACACCTGGTACGTCAACAGCCCAGAGACACGCATTTGTCCCAGCTTCTGCCAAGCGATCACGGGCGATGACGACTATACACGCTGTGAAGGGGCAGATGCCCTGTCGGGCTCCTACGGGGCCTACGGATGGTCTATTGGTAGCGATGAGTTCACATCATCAGAGTGTTCCACAGACACGTACCGTTGGTGGACGGATACCCTGGACTACACCGAGGGGGAGAACACCCGTACCGTCAGCATCGGCACGACGTACTCCGGCTCACCACAGCTGAACATCGAGTGCAGCGCTTGGTCAGAATGACCCGCTAACCACGCACAAAAACACCGCCCGACTCACACTTTTGTTGAAGCGGGCGGTTTCTTTTTGGCCAGCATAAAAAGCACCCGATTCAACAACGGGCCACCACCACAATAATCAACTATCTTCCTTCAGAATTCACGACTTGGAGTCCCAAATGCGCATGTTCTTTTTGATGTCTACTTTGGTCTTTGGATGCGGCATAGAGCTACCCAAGCTGGATGATTCCGGTACCTCTGCAGATGCAGATGCAGATGCAGATGCAGATGCAGATGCAGATGCAGATGCAGACGATGATCCTCCAGGACCTGTCGATGCAGACGACGATGGCTTCACCGAAGATGTCGACTGCGATGACTCGAATCCAAACGTATACCCGGAAGCAGCAGAGGTCTGCGACGACCTAGACAATGACTGCGACGACGAAATCGACGAAGACGCCACCGACATGGCCACCTGGTTCGGCGACAACGATGGAGATGGCTACGGAAACCCCGACGAAGTCGCGTGGATCACCGCCTGTGACATGCCTGAGGGCTACACGGATGCTTCCATGGCCACCGACTGCGATGATCTGAACGAATGGGTTTACCTCGGTGCCGATGAACTCTGCGACGACATCGACAACGACTGTGACGATGAGATTGATGAAGACCCCACCGATATGACCACCTGGTATGGAGACAACGATGGAGATGGCTACGGAAACCCCGACGAAGCCGCTCGAATCACCGCCTGTGACATGCCTGAGGGCTACACAGATGCGTCCATGGCCACCGACTGCGACGATCTGAACGAATGGGTTTACCTCGGTGCCGATGAACTCTGCGACGACATCGACAATGACTGTGACGACGAGGTTGATGAAGGCTTGGAGTGCTCTGCGGCCGGTGACATAAGCTTCAGCCACACGGGCAGTGTTGAAGCCTGGACGGTTCCGATGGGCGTGGGCAGCGTGGACATCGAGGTTCTGGGTTCCGTTGGCGCCCCAGGCTCCTCAGGTGGCTTGGGCGGCAATGGTGCTCGCATGAGTGGAACCTTCGCCGTCTCAGCCGGCATGGTTTTGAGCGTCTACGCCGGCGGCTATGATGGCACTCAAGCTGGCGGAGACTGCAGCTATGTTGCCGATGGCGACACAGCCATGGTCGTGGCCGGTGGTGGTGGCGGCGGCGGCTATTCCTACACCGGAAAGGATGCGCCTGTGACCGAAGACGGCACCGGGCCCATTCCCGGCTACTACACCCACGGAACTGCCGGCACCGGCGGTAGCGGCGGGACGGCTGGAACCGGAGACTGGGGCACCGGTGGTGGCGGCGGATGGTTGTCTGCCGGGGCCGATGGCGGCGGCAGCATGGGTGGCGAAACCCGCTGCATGGGAAGTGCTGGTAGCACCTACGCTGGCGGCGCCGGCGGCGGATACAGCGGTGGCGGCGGCACAGCGATGGCCAGCGGCTGGGGAACCATTGCGGGTGGCTCAGGCGGCTCCTACAACATTGGAACCGCCCCAGACAACACGGCCGGCTTCAATGATGAGGCTGGCACGGTCACCATCGTCTGGTAACTCTTAAAAAACCACTCAAACCCAACCGACTTACAGCCACCGCCGGAAAAACCCTCTACAATCTGCTTCAAGTCACGCTCTGGAGCCACCATGCGCAAGAAGTCTGCGATGAGCTGGACAACGACTGCGACGAAGAAGTCGACGAAGGTTCCGCGTGCAGCGACGGCGAGACCCTGGGTGTGCCATCCGACACTGGCGACGCAGTCTTAGACTTCCGCTGTAATGAATGGGATGAGACGGACGAAGCCCTGTGCATACAGCCCCAAGTGCGAATCCCTGATGGGGAATGCGATGTTCACGAATCCAGTGGGATCTGGGTGGACACAATATATGTCAACAACCCCACCACCCGCATTTGCCCCAGCTTCTGCAAAGGAATGACTGGAGACGATGCCTATGCCCGCTGCGAAGGCGCAGAGAGCCTAACGGCCACTTACGCCGCGTATGGATGGTCCATTGGTACCGAATTGTTCACATCATCAGACTGTTCATCAACCGCATACCGGTGGTGGACCGAAACACCTGGCTACACCGAGAGCTGGACACGCACGATCACCATCTCCTCAGAAGATTACAGTGGCTCTCCACAGCTTCACGTTGCATGCAGCGCTTGGTGAGCGCCTTAGTCGACACTATGAACCGGTTTCCAATCACTTGGCGGCGTCCGTTGTTTTGTGTTCGCCACACACCAGATGGACTAGTGTAAGATTTCGGAATGAATAAAGATCGGATTCGAACTCTACTTCAATCGATCCACTCCTCCGGAGGGAATCTTGAAGATGTGGACCTTGAGGACCGTCGCCTGCTGCTTCAGCTCCACGATGACATTGAGACTCTCCTTGAGCTCTCCAGCGAAGCACCGGTTGAACACAAAGAGGACATTCAGACTGGTCTCGCGGGTGTGATGGAGCGCCTAGAAAAGCAACACCCCACACTGACCCGTAGCATTGGCCACATTGCTAAACTTCTAAGCGGTATGGGAATTTAATCCGACGGAAAACCATGGTCCGGCTCCACATCTGCCACCACCCAAAAACACCAAGCGCAATGCCCCCCCCTTTCCAACCCGAGACTGACCGAGCCACATGAAGAATCAACCTTTGCATGGAATTCCAAGCGGGAGGACCATCGGAGTAATGGTGGGCTTGGTTGTGCTTGGGTTGGCTGGCATCGCCCGCCACGTACTCAGCTTAGAACGAAAGTTGGTCGAGTCGATGGCCATAGAAGATGCCTCCCAGTACAGCCATGGTTTGCGAATTTTTCGGACCCTTTACACTTCGGAAGTCGTGGCTCGAGCCCGAACGAGCGGCAGCCTGATCACCCACGACTACTTGAGCACACCAGGTGCACTTCCCCTGCCCATTACACTAACCAAGCGCATTGGCGAGAGCCTGAACGAGGCGTCTGGCGGCGATGTGCGACTGTATAGCGATTATCCCTTCCCTTGGAGAACACCCGGTGAAACCAGCCTGGACGAGTTTCAGAAGGATGCACTGGCTTCACTGCGAACGTCTCCCGATGCACCCTTTTACCGATTTGTAGAGAACAACGGGCAGTTGGTAATTCGGTATGCAACAGCGGACCTAATGCGTGCGGCGTGTGTCGAGTGTCACAACACCCACCCAGACAGCCCAAAAACGAACTGGTCCGTCGGTGACGTGCGTGGTGTCCTAGAGGTCTCTCGCCACGTGGAGGGCGGTACCGTCTCCGCACGTCTGGATCTACAGCGAACCGTGCGGCAGCTTGTCGGTATCGCAATATTTGCTTTGATCGGACTGGCCATCGGCATCATAGTCCTGCGCCGCTCTGCCATGCGGAGTCAAACTCTTGCATCGGAGACGGTCGAGGCCAATCGTCTGCTCGGTCTGGAAATGGAGCAACGAAAGAATACGGAACGACAGGCGATAGCGGTTCAAAAGCTAGAGAGTCTTGGCCTATTGGCCGGAGGCATCGCCCACGATTTCAACAACCTCCTCGCTGGGATCCTCGGCAATGCGGAAATGGCTGCACTGGAGACTGCTAAGCCAGCCCCCAAGCAAGAATCAGTTCGACGGTACATCGATCTGATCCTCCAGACTGGTGAGCAAACCAAGCGCCTCGTCAAACAGTTGTTGACCTATGCGGGAGGCCACGCTTTTGAAAAACAGCCGGTCAATCTGTCCCAACGGATCGAACTGCTCGCGCCCCTTCTGGCCACTGCCAGTCGACACAAAGCCAACCTGGTGCTGGAGACTGACCCGTTCCTACCCATGCTGATGGGTGATCCGGTACAGCTGGACCAAGTGGTGATGAACCTGCTGACCAATGCAAGCGACGCCATTGAAACAACAGGCGGGACCATCACCATCCGGACCGGCATGTGCACAGATGAGGACACCGACCCAGGTCGCGTCAATCCAACATCGTCACAGGAGGATGACTCGACCCCAATCTACCTGGAGGTCGAAGATGACGGCTGTGGATTGGACAACGATACCCAAAGCCGCATGTTCGACCCATTCTTTTCGACCAAGGGTACCGGTCGGGGACTCGGACTCTCTGCACTTCAAGGCATCGTGCGCGACCACGATGGAACCGTCATGGTTGCAAGTGAGTTGGGGCGCGGGGCGATTGTTCGCATTGAATTTCGAGGCGGTATTCCTGCGATTCGTGCGCACCATTCCACGATGTTTGACGGTACCTCCACCCTGGGGTTTAGCAACATCCTTGTGGTCGACGACGATGCCGTAGTCCGAGATACCACCATCTCCATGCTAGAAGAAAAAGGCTTCACGTGCACCGCAGCCAACAGCGGGGCCGAAGCCATCGCGCTCATCGAGGTGCAGGGTGCGGCCATTGACGCCGTGATTCTCGACGTGTGCATGCCCAATGAACGCGGGTTGACGATCTACAACATCGTGATGCAGCACCGCCCAAATCTCCCCGTCATGTTCATGAGTGGTTTTGCCGTAGA
>CAWVVG010000237.1:0-5946 GCA_963932775.1 uncultured bacterium | reverse complement strand
AGGGGAGTCGTTTTAGTTGACTCCCCCGTGGCAGTTCAATGCTGCACAGTCCGCTCGATGACGTCAAAACCCACTGGCGGAATGTGCCGGAATCAGTTAAATGAAAATGACTTTCAATTTCAATGGAGATGCTGCGTGGGAAGTGTCGGGGAACCCAATAGTGACCAATGTCCTGCATTTTTTCTGTGCAATGGCTCCGAATGCCGCAAGAAAAGAAAGTCCCAAAAATCCCTCAGAGCCCTCTTAGGGAAGGAGGGCCAGGTCTGTGAGGTCAGTTGTCAGAAGATCTGCAAGGGCCCGGTGGTGGGCGTTGAAATCGATGGACGCCTCGAGTGGTTCTCTAAAATGACAGGCCAAGACCAAGACTCCTTGGTTCACCTGCTGCGACACGGGGACATGAAGAAACGCCTCCGTGCTCGAATGGACAAGAAACGCCGTGGAAAGATGCGGACAAAGTCCGCGACAACTCGGGTTTAGTTTTTTTGAGAAGTGATATACTCCATTCAATGAATGGTTCGTGTTTCAGAATACACAGAATTGTGTTGGCCACCTCGATGTGGTTGGCTCTGAGCTTGATGACCGGTTGTGCGGTACTGCACTCCGTTCAGCTCGGAGAGATTGACTCCAGCGTTGTACTGGAAGGTCGTCGATTTGAAATTAAGGTGAACGAGCTTGCTTTGGACGTCGAGCAAGTTCTGGCCGTGGCAGAAGCCATTGCCACCCAATCGGATGGCTCATACAGCATCCTCGCTGACATTTTCGCGCTCAGCAATATGGGTCCGAGAACCGGGGTCGCCGTTTACAATCCCGAGTACTCAGATGGGATCATCGATAGCCTTCGGAAAGAGTGCCCAAGTGGTCAAATTAGCGGACTGATGTCCATCCGAGAAAGTATTGATTTCGATGTCATCAGCGGCGAATTCGTCAAGCTCGTTGGCTATTGTGCACAGGAGTAAGAGTTGAAGTTTTTATCGCCAAGGTCCATGTGGATGGCCGTTTGTCTCGTTGGCTGTGTGCACATGTCTGCTGTATCTACGACCAGCATTCCCGCTGACCGCCGCAAGCCGGTGGAGGCAACGGGCTACCGATTTTTGTTCTTAATGATTAATTTCGACAACAACTATGTGGATGAGCTCACACAGGATCTTGCAAACCAATGCAAAAACGGTCGAGTGGAGGGCATTCTTACCAAACAAGAAGACATCATGTACTTCCCATTGTTCGCCCACGCTGTGCAGGTATCGGCCACTGGGTATTGTGTGGTGGGCACGCCTCCAGCACCGGTTCACGAACAGGCTGCACCTGAAGAGCCCAGCCAAGAAACGTCCACCGAGGCTGCGGATCGAGAGCTGCTCAAAGAGGCTGCGGCTCGAGAGTTGCTCAAAGAGGCTGCGGCTCGAGAGTTGCTTGAAACCCCATGAAGCGAACCTTCCAAACGGCAATCATGGCCTTCATTAGTGTTGGGTGCACCCACTCGGTTCACGTGAATCACACCAGCGATTATCAATTGTCCAAGCCCTTGTCGGAGTACAGACGAATCGAGGCTCGGGCGGAGCAAGAAGTCATCTTGATGTCGACAACAGCCACGTACGCCAGTGAAGCCTACAAGAGCCTCATGGAACAATGTGAGGGAGGAGTCGTGACGGGCATCCAAACCCGCTACAGCACCAGCCACGGTTTCCTGTCATGGACCAATGTTGTTGAGATGAAAGGCTACTGCAGTAAGTAGGTCTCATTGTGTGCTTGGTGGGAGGGCTTTGTCTGTGGTTTCCATGGGGGTGACGGTATCGGCCCCAATCTTGAGATCGATGGTTTCGGTGAACGGTTCACCGCCGCAGCCCAAAGCAAAGCGTGCGGTGGTACGGGCCTCATATTGGCCGTCGCCGTCCACATCTGCAATGGTCAGAGAGTCTACGCCGAGCAAGCGGGCCTGTTGATAAGGGGTGCTGCGTCGACTGGTGAGCTTGGCGGTATTCGTCCATCCCAGATCACCCTCTATGGAGGGATCGCCGCTCACGGATAGAATCGCCTCCAATTGAGATGGTGCCTCGGCTTTTCGGGGATCGTAAGCGCAGTCTGACGGCTTCTGTGGATTCTTAGGTTCACAGGGCAAGCCCACATTCTCAAAGGCCCAAACGCTGACGATAGCGATGCTCGCTGTGGGGTGAACCCCCAGTGGACCCTCCACAACGCCTTGCAACACATCGTAATTGTCGGCTGGATACGGGTTCTCATCGCCCAGGGCGTCCATGAACAACACGTGGTGAGTGGTTTCGTTCACATTGATGTTCTGGGTGCCGACCTCCGCGTGCTGGTTGACGCTGGGATCGTCGCAGAGGAGCTTCTCGACGCCAAGCAGCCAGTTGAGCGATGCCTCATCTTCATTGTCAGACCCCTGGACTCTCAAATACCGAGCGTAGTCAAAAGCATCGAGCCCATGAAAAGATTCACCGGGTTGATCCGCCTTCTGTCTGGGGTTTGCTCCCTCTTTGAGCAAGTCTTCGACCAAGCGTGTAGAGCGCTTGAGTACAGCACGATGCAGTGGAGGCAGGCTGGCCTGGTCTCCGCCGGTGTTGTGTCCCGATGTTTGTTCAATGGTTTCGTTGGGGGCTGGTGCACCCCTCAAGGGTATCCAACACCCCACACCCGCAAGAAGTGGGAGTGCAGCGGCGAGGCCAATCACAGTCCGATCCATGACTTCGCTCCATGAAGGAAGTTGGCACTAAATAGATAGAGCAAAAGCAAGGCTGAGATGGTCCCAATTGCGAGCGGGAGCCCATGCATCATGACACCCACTTCGGAGTCGACCGGAGTGTTGGGTGAGTCAGTCATCGGAGCCCCTGAGAACAGCAGATGCGAGCCAGGCTTCAAGCTGAGGACGGGTGACGGCCGCGCCTCCGCAGACCACAACCAGAATGGGGCCATCCGTCTGGAGCACCGCTGGGTGGCGGTCGTAGACAACACTCAATGCCGCTCCACAGCTTGGCTCCACCAACACACGGTGGTCATTCAGGAAGCGGTCGCAGGCCTTCACCGCTGCGGAATCGCTGACCACCACACTCCGGACCTCGTGAGCCTCTGAGAGTTCGAGCACCCGTTCGCACACCCGCTTGGCTCCAAGTGTGAGGGCGATCGACGTCATTTCCGGCAGAGTCACGGGCTTTCCGGCCTCCAAAGCGGCGGAGAATGACGCCGCTCCTTCGGTCTCCACGGCCAGCACCGGGACATCCGACCAGCCTGCAGCGCTCATCCCCTGAAGGACACCGCAGAGAAGTCCGCCCCCCCCGACCGAGACCACCACTTGGCTCGGGACCAATCCCGCCTCTGCGACCTCGGCCACCAAGCTGGCGTGTCCCTCCCAAATGTCTGGATGGTCAAAGGGGTGCAGCAGGGCCCCGCCAGTGTTCTTGGCTAAGGCCGTCGCTGTCGCGTGGGCTTCGTCCCAGACATCTCCGGAGACTCGGACCTCGGCTCCGGTGGCTGCGATCAGCTGACGCATTCGGGCCCCTGTCGTGGTCGGGACAATGACGGTGACGGGAACCCCAAGAGAACGGCCGGCCCACCCGACGGCGTAGCCCGCGTTTCCACCGCTGCTGCTCACCAGCTGGGTGGCGCCTCGGGCGACGGCACGCTCGGCTGCGAGTCCCATTCCACGGAGCTTGAAGGAGGCCGAAGGCTGCGCCGATTCGAGCTTTAACCATACGGGCACACCCACTTCGGCTTCTAAAGCTGTGGATGGCAGCAAGGGTGTGATGTGATGCAGCGGCATGAACCCAGTCTCTCACAGGCGGTGTGTTTTATTTGGCTCCTGTTTGATGAGTTCCCGTCGCCCCGTGTTCTGATTTTCTGCGGAGCCCCAGCAAGCTGAGGGGAAGGAAGATCCAGCCACTGCTGCCGCCGCCACAGCCTCCAGCATCGGTATTGGCGCCGCTGTTGTCCTCTTCCTCTTCATCCTCTTCCTCGCCCATTATCTGCGACTGGTTTTCTTCGTGTCGCCCCAGATCGCCGGTGGCGATGGCGTCTTCGTCCCGTTCGTTTTCTGAGATCCGACCATCGCCGTCGTTGTCCTTAAACAGAGTGGAGCCATCCACGAGCTGTTCCACCAGTGCATCGTGTTCTGGGTGATCGGGGTCTATGCCTTCCGGCCACTCGTCATCGTCTTCGAACACATCCATGGTGAGCCAGCCCGGGTAGCCCACTTCGAGCACGGTGGAGTCACCTTCGATGGTGAAGCCATCCACTGCGAATACCGACACCATCTCCAGGTCCAGGTAGAGCTCCAGAGTCTCATCTTCATCGCCTCTGTCTGATGGGACCGCTTCAATGACCAGGACGTCGGAGAGAAGGGCCCAGCTTTCGCACCAGCTGCCGTTGGGGGCCGTGATGCGGTTGTCGCCCAATAGGTCGATGCCTGCGTCAACATCGATCCAGACGACGTCACCACCACAGCCAACCCACGCGAAGCTGTCCACCGCCGTCCGTGCCGAAACAATCTCTACATCCAAGCCATCCGCAATGCGCATGGTGTTGTCTCCAGGATTGCCGACAACGGTTCCGGCATCTGGGGATTCTCCGGAACGGCATCCAATGATCAGGGCGATGATGGGAAACAATCGGGACGTCTTCATTCCTCAGTACCTCGGCTCAAGGGAAAGGCCATCAAGTGAAATTGGTAGACTCGCTCGGCGGCATCTTCAGAACCATCGCACAGCTCGAGTAGGCGTTCCGCAAAGGCGTTGATTTCGTCCTTAATGCGGGGCACTATGGTCTCTGGAATGCAGACTGTGACACCGGTGTAGTGGCGCTCAGCTGCCTTAAAGTCAACGATGCCATCCCGAGCCCGCTCGATCATACCCTGGTGGTAGTTGTTCACTGCCAGACCGACGACCTCTCGCGGAGTAACCACAGCGCCATCTGCCTGAACTACGGTTCCGTCCTTCTTCTCGATTAGCATTCCGAGCTCAAAGAGTGCGGTGAGCGCATCTCTGGCGTGTGGGATGGTGATTTTTGGTCGCAGCATTCCTGCGATCCACTCCGGGTCGACCTTAAAGTCAGGCCGCAGAGCGAGCTCGCGGATCGCAGGGTAGCTCCAGTCGGAGAGATACCGAAAGCTGTCGCCCTCGATGGCATGGGCAGCCTGGAATCGCCGCTTGGCGGAGATCTGTTCCCAGATGCTGTTCCGTTTCTCCGGTGTCTTGGCTCGATCAAGCTCTACCAAGAGCCCCAAGTATTTTCGTTCTTCCGCATCGAGTCCCATGGCTTTCGCGAAGGGGTTCACCATGGCTGGTGTGAGACCCCTGCGACCGGCAATCAGGTCGACCACCAGGCTGGGACTTTTTTGCCCGATCCGACGAATAAAGCCCCGATGACTGAATCTCGGCGAGTCCCCTTTTTTCCACTGAAACCACGCCTGAAGGTAGGCGCGGTAGTCTAGAAATTCGTGAATGTTGATCGTCATTTATCAGTACACCGTATTCAGCAGTTTATGCCTATTTGTGTGCCCTTATGCAGTATTTTGCACATTAAGCGTACCGGATCTTCAGTACACTTACTGTATCGTCGTGTAGTTTTCCCAGTGCGTTTAGCTTTGGGATGGGGCACATTTAGCAGGAACCCGATGTTCAGGAGACTCCGATGAAACTTCATGCGATTCTTTTTCCTCTCTTTGTTTTGTTCTCGACCGGTTGTTTCGACAAGTCGGCCTTTGATTCCGACGGCAAAGTCGAATCGAAAAAAGAGATGGATTGCGATGCGCTTGCTGAGGCGATTCGAGATCTCGAGGAAGATTGTGAAGATGAGAGGGCCGAGGACGGCGATTCTGAGTCATGTGAGAAGCTTGACGAAGTTCTCGAGTGGTATGGCGATGACTGCGACGACGAGGGCGATGAGGGCGACGACGACGACTGCGACGAAGCTGAACGGTCCATGGAAGAACTGTATGAAGCC
>CAWVVG010000236.1:0-5986 GCA_963932775.1 uncultured bacterium | reverse complement strand
TGGGGATCGCTGGATGACCATAGGTAGTAGAATCGACCAGGGAGCTCCACATCGCCAGCGAAGCTCTGCGTGCCGATGTCGGCAAGGTTTTCTTCGCCAAAGATTCGCTTGATGCCCTCGATCTCGTCACCGAAATCAATGGGGTGCTCTGTGAATGCTGCAAGGTTGTCCGGGGTGCTGTCCACCATGGCCCCGGCCACCGCAGGGAGGTTGGGGTCTTGGAGCAACTCAAGGACTCCGCGGCCGCCATTTCCGAGGCCGAACAAGTACAGCGAATCTAAGTCGATCATCGCGGGTATATCGACACCTTGAGAAACCGCGAAGTCATCGTCGACCAGAAGGCGAACCATCCACGAGGCGAATGCACGCCCATTTCGCGGAAAGCCATCGTATTCGACTTCATTCCCTTGTAGGCCTTCCTCGTTGTGCCACATATCGCCCCAGCAGTTCCCCGGGATGAGCTGGACCACGCCGGCGTTCGCCAGTGCAGCCGGGAGTGTGCCCTGATTGTCCTCAGCCGGGTCTACGTCATCGATCTGTAGTCCCAATGTCTCCCAGACCTTGCGCACTGCAAACTCGCCATTCAGGCGAGATGAGGCGTGGTAGTGGGGGCCGCTCAGTGGACCATCTTCCCCGGGCTTGAGTACATAGTCGAAGCTCCCTGAGTGGAGAACGATGGCCACAGGAGCCGGTTCCGTCATGTCCTCGGGGTACACCATGTGAAACCGCGCGAGGGATCCATCCGGACACTGAAGTTCCGTGTTGAAGCCCTCGATGACCACGTCATCTCTGAGCACAAATGGGTTGTCAAATGGAACGATGGAGTCGTCAAGCTCGGCCATATCGGCGGGAAGCTTGAAACATCCAGACAGCAAAGAAGCAACAATAAAAATCATAGCAGCGCCAGTATAGCTGCCTGGAATTCAGTTGCCCCATCGACATTTAGGAACCACGTCACGTTGTGGTTGTGATAAAAGGACATTTAGCGCGTAGGGGAATTAGATGAGGTGGTTGTTGGTCGACAAGATCGACACTTTGGTCGTTGGTGAAAGGGCGACTGGGTACAAGCAGTGGGATGGTACGGAGGAGTTCTTTGAAGAACATTTCCCGAGCTACCCAGTTGTGCCTGGCGTGTTGCTGATGGAAGCGTTGGCACAGCTCTCTGGGAAATTGATCGGCTACACCGTGCGTCAGCAGCGGGGCGATTGGCCATTTCCGATCTTGGGGATGATGAATCACGTGAAATTCCGGCATTTTGTTCGGCCCGGTGATCGGGTGATTCTCGAGACCCGCTTGGAGTCGCTGAGGGAAGACATGGCAGCGGTCAAGGTTCGCGCAAAGGTGGGCAAGAAAGTCCACGCTCAGGCGGAACAAATTTTTGTGTTCAACGCGGTCCCCTTGGACAACGATGGCGACCGCGCGAGGGTCGAGACCCTCGAGCGAGCACAGCTTCAGAAATTGTGGGCGGAATGCCCGGAGACAGAATGACGCGCAGGGTGGTGATCACAGGGATTGGGATGGTCACTCCCGTCGGCGCAGATGTATCGAGCACTTGGAGTGCCGTGTGCGCGGGTGTCTCAGGCATCGGCCCCATCACCCGTTTTGATGCGACTGGGCTTCCCGTCCGTTTTGCGGCAGAAGCTGCGGAGACCCCGGCACAGCCGGAGGCCCAAGGCGACCTCAAGTTGGCCCTGGCAGTCACGGCTCTCCGCGAAGCTGTGGCCCATTGTGGTGACATCTCAGGCCCACGCACCGGTGTGTGCATGGGCAGTGAGATTGGACGTCCTTCTCTCGAGATGCTTGCCAATGGATTTGCCGACGGCCGTCCGCCAGACCCCGCCGAGGTGGCCCGTATGGATCCGGCTGCTCCCACGCGGCTCGTGGCACAGATCACTGGAGCAAGCGGACCTCAGAGCACCGTGTCCACCGCATGCACAAGCTCAAGTCAGGCGGTGGGTGAAGGCTTGCTGCGAATCCGCCGAGGGGACGCCGACTGCATGATCGTAGGGGGCGTCGATGTTCTCGTGGACGCCATCATGATCACCGGCTTCGCGAAGCTCGGCGCCTTATCGGAGCGGAACGATGAGCCGGTCGCTGCGAGTCGGCCCTTCGATTCGGATCGGGATGGCTTTGTGCTCGGTGAAGGGGCGGGGATCCTGATTCTGGAGGAACGGGAGATGGCCCTCGCCAAGGGTGCAAACATTCTTGCAGAGTTGTCGGGTTTCGGGTGTTCGTGCAACGCCTACCGAATCACAGACTCACCGCCAGATGGGAGAGGTGCCCACCAATCTATGGTGGCCGCGCTCGACGATGCTCAACTGAGCCCAGAGGACATTGGCTACATCAATGCACACGGCACATCTACGCCCATGAACGATCCGAGTGAAGCTCGGGGGATTCAGCGGACATTCTCGGCGCCTGTACCCGTCAGCTCTACAAAGAGCAGCATGGGACACTTGGTGGCGGCGTGTGGGGCCGTGGAGGCCATTCTTTGTGTGCTCGCCATCCGAAATGGACGACTGCCCCCTACGATTAATCTGGACAACCCAGACCCCAACTGTGCGCTGGATCACATTCCGAATGTGGCCAGGGATGCCACCATTGACCATGCGATGACCAATGCATTTGGGTTTGGCGGCTCGAATGGGTGCTTGGTGGTGTCTCGTCATGTCTGAGACAGACTCAATTGTAGTCACCGGAATTGGCCTCTGTACTCCCCTCGGGCCAGACCCCGTGGAGGCCATAAATGCCGGAGAGTCTGCGGTGATGGAGCAGGACGATCTTCGGGGCTTGCCCCATACCACTGCCGCTGTGGTCGGGCGTGTTGACCTGCGCCCTTGGCTGAAACGTCGAAAGGATCAGAAGTTGATGGCTCGTCCGGCGAGGCTCGCGCTCTCAGCAGCGGGGACAGCGCTCTCCCACTGGTCGGGTGAGGCCGATGGCCTGGGCCTGTATGTGGGCGTGGGAAGAGAGCCCGGAGATGGTGGAGAATCGATACCCGCTCTGGTCGCCGCTCAGGTGGGTGGGGTCCTCGATGAGACTGCGGTAGCGGGACCTTGCCGAGATCTATACCCGCCTTTGCTTCCCCTCAAGACCTTGCCAAATATGGCCCTCGCACACATCTCCATTCACCTGGACGTCCGGGGTGAGAATGGGGTGTGGTGTGGCGGTGCTGCGGCGGGTTTGACCGCATTGCGGGCAGGGGTATGGTCGGTACGGGAAGGCCGTTGTCCTGCGGCTCTTGTGGTCGCCGCGGACACGTGGGTCTGCGCAGGCTCTGTTCGGGACTTACTTCGGGTCAGTGGCGGAGAGGCCATCGAATCGCCCGGTGAAGCGGGCGTGGCCCTTTTGATTGAGTCCCGGTCATCCGCGATGGCTCGCGGGGCTGTAATCTTGGCTGAAGTCGGCACCCACCGACCCCCTGAAGTTGAGGTGTCCCCCATGGACCACCACCGCACCCTGGGCGACTGCAAGGCGGCCGATGGCTTGCTCGCCGTTGCCCTTCACATCTGTGAACGCCGTGGCTCGGTGTGGGTGGAGGGCCAAGACCTTGGCCAGCCTGCAGTCGGAGCCTTGGTGGGGGTGGACGCTGGCTTTGCGTGCTACTCTCCTGGTCTCGGAGGCCAAGTCATTGGGTGAGCCAGCACGCCATTTTCGGTTCATAAGGCCCATCGCATCGGGGGGCTTTGGTACTGTTTATCTGTGTAAAGAGGAGCATCGAGACGGGTTCTCACGGATTGTTGCGGTCAAGTTGCTGAATGCACAGTGGACCGACAGTGTAGAAATATCCAGTCGCATCCGGGACGAGGCGCGCTTGTTGGGCCTGCTGCGGCATCGAAACATTGTCGATGTCTATGACCTGACCAGCATCGATGGACGATCAGCGGTGATCATGGAGTATCTCGAGGCTGTCGACCTTCGTTTTTTGATTCAACACTGCCAGTCTCGCGGCACTCGAATCCCCGTCCGACCTGCCCTAGAGATTGTGGCAGCGGTCGCTCACGCTTTAGACGCGGCATACAACCGTCCGCCCATGAAGGGTGAAAAGCCCCTGCGGGTGATTCACCGGGACATCAAGCCGAGCAACATTATGCTCGATGGATCTGGGGGTCCGAAGGTGCTGGACTTTGGTGTGGCTCAGTCCGATATTGCATCGAAAGAAGCCAATACCCAGGAGCTTCAGTTCGGTTCGGTGGAGTACATGGCGCCAGAGCGTTTGTTCTTCGAGCCCGAGACGCCAGCGTCTGATGTTTATTCGCTGGCCGCGACTCTGTTCGAGCTGGTGACCTTTGAGCGCCTGGGGAAGGCCCAGGGCCGTGCCAGCAAGCATGATGCGCACTTGGCGAATCGATTGAGTTTTCTGCGGGGCTGCATTGAGGCGCCGTCGGAGGTTGCAGCAGGCTTAGAAGCCCTGTTGTTGAGATCGCTCCATTTTGAACATGAGAACCGACCGGACGCCTCGACCTTCTGCCAAGACGTCAAGCAGTTGGCCCGGCAAATCCAGGGCGATGACCTCACCATCTGGTCCGAGATTCATGTGCCGGATGCAGTGGAGGCCGCCAGTGAGCGGGCCCTCGTTATCGATTCTGTATCGAATGTGGTGATGATTGAGGACTCGGTAGCCCGCCAAGAGGACCCCGCTACGGCCGAAGGCCTAGAGATTGGACCGTTCCCAGTCGCTGCGCCGACGCAGGAATCGGCACGGGCTGCGATGTTGCGTCGGGGTGCGTTGGCTGAGTTGGAGGCATCTGTGGACCTTCCTCAAGGGCCTCCAATGGGACTGTCCGGCGCTTCTGCAGCCGGGTCACTTCCCGATTGGACCGATGGAGAAGGCTGGGACGACCGAACCATCGGCGACCTGACGGATGGAACCGCAGAACCCGACTCTGCAGATCCGCAGGATGTTCCTGAGCCTGGAATGGCCCAGGCTCAAGCGCTCGAGGCTTCCTTGCCCAGCACCGACTTTACGACGGAGCAGACCCAAGATGTTGCTCCGTCGGTGAATAGCATCTCTGAATTTGAGACGATGGATGGCCTGGAAGCCGTTCGACCCTCCACATCCATGGTCCTAATCTTCTTTGGTGCGCTCATTCCATTGCTCGGGGCCGTGGCGCTCGGAGGGCTGGCGGTGTCTCAGGACTGGGGCGGCGTTCGCTCGGTGATGTTGTCGGTTGTAGAAGGCAGCCCGAGCGAGGCCTTGGATGATGAGGGTGGAACCTCAGCGGCAGAGGCGGCGCTGGTTGAGGGCGTAGGAAGTGACGCTGCCAAGAAACCGGTTGAGGCCGATGACCTTCAAGCGAGCGGGTCCATTCGCTTTGTTTCCAAATGGTCGGACACCACCAAGCTGAGGGTTCGATGCAAGGAGGAGCAGGCCAAGGGAATCGCGGAAGTCACCCTGGAACGCACTGCGGCTTCTCGGTGTTCGGTCACGGCGATTCGCGGCGATCGAAGCCGGCTGACTGGCGTGGTGGATGTAGCCTCGGAAGGTGAATGGGTGTGCTTTGAGGGTGGTGAGGAAGGGTGCCGGCAGAAATGACGGATGTTGTCGTCACGGGAGTGGGTGTGATCAGCGCGGCGGGACCGTCCTTTGTTGATCTGGCCACGGCCTTGAGAGAGAACCGGTCTGCGGCCTCTCCGTTCGATACGCCGCTGCCCTTGCGCATGGCGGCATCGGTCAACAGCCCAGTTTCGCCCGTCGATGGGTTCAAGGACGATCGAAAGGCATGGTTGGCCATGGCAGCGTTGACTGAGGCGCTTGCCGACTCTGGGGGTGTCGGCGAGGGGGTGGTGTCGGTCTTTCTGGGCACAGGGTTGTCCAGTGTGACCCCCGCTGAGCTCCAAGAGGATGCCTACCCCTACCTGAATGATGCGGGCACTGACTTTGTGAAGGCTCAGCTCTTGGCTGATCTCGATGCGGATCACGGTGCCCCGTGGCGCCACGACCCCGTTCGTGTCACCAGCGCGGTTGCGTCGGCGGTGGGCGCCA
>CAWVVG010000235.1:0-5994 GCA_963932775.1 uncultured bacterium | reverse complement strand
GTCGCTTGTACTGGGGCCGGTAAGATATTGATTTCGAAGGAAGAACTGACCTCAGCGCAGGCTGGCCGTCGTGGGCGTTCGCTTGTGATGGTCGACCTTTCGGTTCCCCGAAATATTGCACCCACGGTCAACGAGGTTTCGGGTGTGTTCCGTTTCGATATCGACGATCTGGCGAAGGTCGCCAACAAGGGGCAGGCGGCTCGCCGAGAGGCAGCGGCCCTTGCTGAAGACATCGTAGAGCAGGAAACTGAACGGCACTGGAGACGTCTCTTAGGAGAGCAATTGAACCATCAAATTGGTGAAATTGTACAAGGGGCTGAAGCGATCCGAGTTGCAGAAATGGAGCGGGCGCGGGTGGCGCTGCAGGGCCTGGGGCCAGAGCACTTGGATGTGGTGGATGCGATGACTCGGGCCATCGTGAAGAAGATTCTCCACCAGCCACTGCGAACGGGCCGGAGTCTCGCTGAGCAAGGTGACGGAGAACAAGCGGTTGCGCTGTTTAAGGCATTGAATCCTGGAGGAGGCGACGATGGCTGATGTTCTTCGGTTGGGAACACGGGGAAGCAAGCTCGCAGTTACCCAGAGCCAGCAGGTTGCCGATGCGGTGAGTGCTGCTGCGGGTGTTTCGGTGGAGCTTGTGGTCATTTCGACACGAGGGGATCGAATTCAGGACAGACCACTCCCCGAGATCGGAGGCAAGGGCCTGTTCACCATGGAGCTGGAAGCGGCACTGCGGGATCGCAGCATCGACTTTGCCGTGCATTCCCTCAAGGATTTGCCCACCGACGATCCCGATGGACTCATATTGGGTGCCTTCCCGAAGCGAGAGGATCCCCGGGATGCCATCGTGGGTGGAACCATTGATGGGCTCTCTGCGGGAGATGTTGTTGGCACAGGCTCTCTGCGGCGGCGGTTTCAGTTGCTCGATGTACGCCCCGATGTGAGTGTCTCCGACATTCGAGGCAACGTCCAGACTCGAATCGGGAAGATGGATAATGGGCAGTTCGCTGCTACGATCCTTGCCATGGCTGGGCTGAAGCGGCTGGGAATTGAGCGGGATGACATTCACCCCATTTCGATTCACCGAATGGTGCCAGCAGTCGGACAGGGAGCACTCGGCGTTCAGTGTCGAGCCGATGACGAGCGTGTGCTTGGGTACCTGAGTGTCGTTGATGATGGCCCAACTCGGGCCTGTGTCGCCGGTGAGCGTGCATTTCTGGCGACATTTGGCGGAGGCTGCAATGTGCCGGCTGGCTGCCACTTGTGGCCTGCTGAGGAAGGCTTCCATGCGCTGGCAATGATGGCCGACGACTCCGGTTCGGTTCGTCGTTTTGAGGGTCGAGGGCTCGACGCCGTGGCATTGGGTGTTGCCGCAGCACATGCCTTGGGCTGAGTCAGTCGGCGCAGACCCGGCCGCATACGTCGGGCTGGCTGTTTAACAGCAGGGCGCTGCATTCCATTGCATCGATGGCCGCCACGCAGGCTCGCGCCGCCTTGGCGTCATAGTCGGTGCAGGAGTCAGCAATAATGGTGGCATCGGCCTCACACGCTTGGTGCGTAGCGAAGCCCTGAAGGTCCATGACCTCGCAGTCCGCAAACAACTCACAGCTACTCTCCGCATAGCGGCGCTCGAACGCCGCTTGGTCCATGCATCCCGCAAGAAAAAGGATGACGAAGCCGCCCATTAGAGCCCCGTGTCGCCGAAGCAGTCGGAGATCTCGGTGCACGCACTGGGGAGCGCCTGATTGATGTCGCAGGACTCGTTATCCCCGATTTCATCCAGGCACGTCTGCGCCTTCTTGGCACTAAAGCCGCAGTCTGGCGGCGTAAGCGTTGCTTGGGCGTAGACGGTGCGGTTGGTGAGGCAGTTTTGGAGGGTCCCGTACTGTTCAGGAAGCTTGCCACAGCCCTCAACCCACTCGCAGTAGGCCTCACCATATGCATCCACAAAGTCTTCTTCTGAGATGCTGCATCCAGTGAAGAGCAGGGCGAAAAGAGAGACGGTAGCAAAGCGGGTCATATTTACCTCCGTTTCAACGATATCTTGGTGAGGAGGTTAGCGAAACCCATGGCTCGAATCCTTGTCACCCGAGAATTTGCCGAACCCCTTCGTGGTTTCCTGATGGAGCATGGCTTTGAGGTGACCCACGTACCGCTTGTAAAGCTCGAGGCGACTCACGCGTCCCCGCCGGTTTCGGTTCCGGATGCGGTGATCGTGACTTCCCAAGCAGTGGCCAGATTTGTGCCGGATCTTTCCGGACACATCCAGGGTGCACGGGTGGTTTCAGTTGGAGTGACTACGGCGGATGCCCTTCTTTTATTGGGTGTGGCATCCAAGCACGTGGGCGTTCACGGTGGTTTGGATGCGCTGCCTCTTCTTCATTTGCAAGAAGGTGAACGGGCCTGGTATGTGGGAGCCAAAGAGCCCTCAGAGAAGCTCTTGGCGGCCTTGGATGAAATGGGGCTGGAGCGCTGGGCAGTCTATCAAAACACCCGTCCACCTCACTTCGAGCGATCGCTGCTCGAGGCGAGCTTTGATGGGGTGGCCTTTACCAGTGGTTCCGCTGTGCGAGCGTTTGTGGAGGTGAGGGGAATCCCCGATTGCCCGGTGATCGCCTTGGGGAACTCGACGGCTCAGGTCGCTGAAGCATTGGGGCTCAAGGTCACGGCCATCGCAGAGCGTACCTCGCTCAGGAAGCTGGCGGATGCGGTAGCTGCGCAGTTTTAGGCGGTCAGGGCTGCGATTCGTTTTTCGATGGGTGGGTGTGAGCGCAGGAGCGACATCCACTTTGGTCCGCCATTGATACCGAAGGCTGCGACCTGCTCTGGCAGCGGCTGAGAGCCTTGGCCACCGAGTACGCGCAGTGCGGAGATCATGGCCTCCGGGCTGGTCAGCTCCGCAGCGCCGGCATCTGCCCGGTACTCCCGCAGGCGGCTGAACCACATCACGACGATGCTTGCGAGCACACCGAAGGCGATCTGGAACACGATCGTGGCGATGAATCCGCCGATGGAGCGGCCCCGTTCATTCTTGAGGATCACCCGGTCTACAAAATGACCCGCGATGCGAGCGAAGAAGATCACGAAGGTGTTGACCACACCTTGGATGAGCGTAAGCGTGACCATGTCGCCATTGGCAACGTGGGCCATCTCGTGTGCAATCACGGCCTCGACCTGCGTCTTGTCCATGGACTGCAACAGTCCCGTGCTGACGGCGACCAGCGCATTGTTTCGGTTCCAGCCCGTCGCAAAAGCATTGGGTGCACCCTCAAAGATGGCCACTTCTGGCATGCCCACATTGGCCCGTCCAGCTAGCTCCTGTGTGGTGGCCATGAGCCATTCCTCCTGGGGGCCTCGGGGACTGTCGATGACCCGGGCTCCAGTGGCACGCTTGGCGACCCACTTGGACAGGAAAAGCGAGACGAATGATCCGCCGAATCCGAATACTGCAGCAAATACCGCGAGCTGTCCGTAGTCGAGGCCGATGCCTTGGGCGTCGAAAAAGCCAGTGAAGCCCACCAACCGCAGCACGATGCTCATCAGCACGATGATCAGGACATTGGTGAACAGGAAGAGGATGCCGCGTCTGAACATGGGAGAACTCCTTGAGCCTATACCATCAACCCGTAAATACGCGGGAGAGGTCCTTCGTGAGGTTCTTTTGGTGGCTTTCCAGTGTTCCACCTCCGATCTCAAGAAGCTTGGCATCTCGGAGCAGTCGCTCCAGCGGGTACTCTCGACAGTACCCGGCACCGCCCATGACTTGCATGGCGTTGTCCGCGACCAATTTGCCGACTGGTGCAGCGAAAAGCTTTGCGGCGTCTGAACCGACTCGGTTGCGAATGTCGGGTCCAACATTGTGGGCGACCTGGTACACCAAGCAGCGTGCGGCCTGGGTCATAGCAAAGGACTCTGCGATGTAGCGTTGGATCTGCCCGAAGCGGTTGATCGGCTGCCCGAAGGCCACTCGTTCCTGGCCATATCGAATCATTATGTCAAGACAGCGCTCTGCGATACCGGTGCTCATGGCCGAAAGAGTCAAGCGTTCAATCTCGAGGTTCCGCATCATGTGATGCAAGCCTTGACCCTCTGCACCGAGAAGGTTGGCCGCAGGGACTTCACATTCGTCGAAGATGAGCTCTGACATTGAACTGCCCCGCATGCCCATCTTGGGAATGTGCGGGGAATTGGAAAAGCCTGGGCAGTCGCGATCCACGATGAAGGAGGAAATCTTTCCTTCCGTCTTGGCGTATACGAGGAATACGTGGCCCTCTGGCCCGTTGGTGATGTAGGTCTTCGTTCCGTTGAGGATGTACTTGTCACCCCGCAGAGTGGCGGTGGTCTGCATGCCGACCACGTCGGTTCCGTACCCAGGTTCCGTCATGGCCATGCCGCCGATCCAATCGCCGGTCAGTACAGGCTCAAGGTACCTGGACCGCTGCTCGTCGTTCGAGCAATGGTAGAAGTTGTTCACGAACAGCATGGAGTGGGCGAGGTAGGCCAGGCAAAAGCCCGGGTCTGACTTGCTCAGTTCCTCGTGAGCGATGACCGCAGCCACAGCGTCCATACCGGCGCCACCATGCTCAGCTGGGATGGTGATTCCCAGCAGGCCAAGATCGCCGAGGGAACGGAAAAGATCTTGGTTCAAGCACTCTTTTTCGTCGTACTCCGCCGCTTGTGGTTCCACGTTCTCAGACGTGAATGTGGCCACCATCGACCGAAGCATTTCATGCTCTTCGGTTGGGGTGAAAAGGTGTTGGTTAGTAGGGCTGTATGAGCCCAATGAAAGCGTTGGGTCCGACACGGAGCCTCCCGTTGGTTACGCGAATGCGTATGGTTACCTATCCTTCAAAGGGGAGTCTCACCATGTCGAAAAAGCTGTATCTCGTAGACGGCTCAAATCAGGCTTTCCGCGCTTTCTTTGCCATCCAAAATGATATGCGCTCTCCGGACGGGTTCCCGACCCGGGCCTTGTTTGGGTTCACCAGTATGCTGCGAAAGATGCTGGAAACGGACAAGCCTGACTATCTCTGCATTTTGTTTGACCAAGGCAAGAGCTTCCGCAACGACCTGTACCCGGCCTACAAAGGACAGCGTCCGGAGATGCCTGAAGACCTCAGGGAACAATGGCCTCATTTCATTCCGCTCTGCCATGAGTGGGGTGCCGCGGCGTTATCCATGGAGGGCTTTGAGGCTGACGACATTATCGGCACCTTGGCTCAGCATGCGAGTTCAGAAGTGAAGGTCACCATTGTCAGCAACGACAAGGACTTTGCCCAGCTGGTGAGCCCCCACGTAAAGCTGCTCCGCTTTGGCCGTGGGGCAGACGCTTTGCTTGGTCCCGATGAAGTGATCGAAAAATGGGGTGTGACTCCGGACAAGATTATCGAACTGCTGGCGCTGATGGGGGACACCTCTGACAACATTCCTGGCGTGCCTGGCGTTGGGCCCAAAAAGGCGGCCCAGTTCGTTCAAAAGTATGGCTCTGCGGCGGACGTTGTGGCCAATGCTGGCGACATCGGTGGCAAGACCGGCGAGCGAGTGGCCGCCGCAGCAGATGACGTGGCTTTGGCCCACACTCTGGTCACGATCAAGTGTGATGTCCCTCTCGACTTTGGCCTGGCTGACATCGCTTTAAAAGAACCCGACTGGCAGGCCCTCGAGACTCGATACTCCCTGTACCGATTCCGACGATTCAGGGACCTTGCCCGGGAACACCTCGGGGATGATGCGGAGAGTGCGGACAAGGTAGACAGAAGCTTCTACCGAACCGTGACGACCCCTGCACAACTCGATGGGTTGGTGGCGGAACTGAAGGCGGCAAAGCGCTTTGCATTCGACACCGAGACTACGTCCCTAGACACCCTGGTGGCAGACTTGGTCGGAATGAGTTTCGCCTGGGGCGTTGGGAATGCCGTGTACGTTCCAGTGGCACACGAGTCGGGCACCAACTGCCCCGGTGCGCTGGAGAAACTCGCTCCCCTCTTGAGCGAC
>CAWVVG010000234.1:0-6002 GCA_963932775.1 uncultured bacterium | reverse complement strand
ACACACCCGGCGAGCACTTGGCTTGGAAGGCCTTTGAGCAGTCTGTTCGGACCAAAAAATCGGTTCGGAAGGCCCTATCGGACGCACTGGGCGGCCCGATTTGTCCTGATTAGGGGCGACGCAGCAGCAAGTAGGTTCCGTCACTATCTACCAGGTGCCAGCTTCCAAGACGCTGATGAACAGTGTGATCCTTTGGAGCAAGGACCATGTCCACATCACCCTCTGTTATGGGCCACTTGTCTTTCCAGTGCCAGGGTTGGTCGGGCATATGTAGTTGATCCACATTCCACAGTATGGGCCGTCCAGATAGGCGGGCAATACTGCTGTAATCGGCAGCCACACGTGCCGATCTTGGCACTTGGTCGACCAGGCTTTGACCGTCTACATTACCAGCCTGCTTGTGGGCCCACGGGAATGCCATGGCACCACAAAATAGGAGAATCAAGGCGCCGATATTTCGGGGCACACGAGCTGAACCGACCGTCCCAGCCGCGATGACAAAGGGCAGCCAGAAGACATGATGGTGGGCGCCAGGACCGGACAAGCTGTGCCACTCCCTGCCCGTGGTCAGCATTCCCCAGAGTACCGGCAGCATGGCGATCAATGGTGCCGGGGCAAGCAAGCCCAATAACCAGCCACTCAGGGCTATGGCGATTCCGAAAGATAGTCTGTTGTCCCACAGCTCGGCCCCCGTGGGCCACTCGAAGCCGGCAGATGGGTTGAAGTGAAAGAACATTTCTGGTTTCAACAATACGAATGCCAGAAAGCCGGCCAGCCCGATGCCTAAGATCAATGCAGCATCACAACGGCGTGCTTGTCCCCATGAGCAGAACATCAAACTCGTTCCGGATGCCATCAATAGGTAGACGGCCTCCTGGCGGCCTGCGATGGCAACCAACGCCCAAACAATGATTCCCCGTTTGTCACCGACCCAGGCACTGGCCCAGATGCCTATGATTCCGGGCAAGAACAACGCGACTGGGCGGAAATCAGCGACCGCTACGCCCTGGAACGGACCGAAGGCCAAGACAGCAAGAACCATCAAGAGTCCATGGCGACCTCCTGCGACCGATTCCCCGAGCCGAAAGATGGGCCAAATGGCGAGACACGCAAACAGGCTGTGCAAGACGAGGAGGGTATTCTGGCAGGGCCATATCGTGTAAACCCCGACCACGAACGGCATGATGAGATGGGTATGGACCTGTGTCCAAAAACCCTGGGGCTCCAGGATTAGCGGTGAGGCCCAAGGCCCGCCGGTGGCAGCGGAATGCACCCACTGGTGAAAGAAGGCCAAGTCTTGGCCCCATTGTGGTGCAAAGTTGGCCGCGTTGTGTACATTCACCCATGCAAACACAGCGCCTGCAGCTACCACCATCAGCGCCAGGAATGCCCTGGGCGCGGGTTCAGTAGGCCCGTGCAAAGATGGCCATGTGGGTTGCTGGACGACCACTGTAAAAGCAAGTTTTGCCTTCTACTTCAGCTTGGGAGTCCAAGGGGTAGCAGCGAATTGATGCTTTGCAGTCGTCCTTAATCTCGCGCTCAGTGATGGCATCATCGTGCCATGGAACGAGGAAGAAGCCGGAAGTCGCAGCCATCTGCTCCTTCATTGCTGCATAGTTGTCCACGCGATGGGTATTGTCGGCTTGACGTTCCTTGGCGGCTTGAAGCAGTCCGTCCTGAATGGACGTAAGTTCGGTGAGTACACGGTCGATGAAACCGTCGTCCACAGGGATACCGAATTTCTTCCCGCCAGTCCGCTTGGCGCAGAACACGCTGTTTCCATCGACATCTCGAGGCCCAATCTCAAAACGGAGAGGGACGCCCTTTCTCTCCCACTCGAAGTACTTCGCACCGGGCTTCAAATGCTCGCGGCTGTCTAGGTGGAGGCGCACATGCGGCCCCAAGCGTTCTTGAACGTCGGCAGCAAAGGCGAGTACTTTTTCTTTGTCCTCACTTTTTCGCCAGATGGGAACCAAGACCACTTGAATGGGAGCGACCTTGGGGGGTAGGACCAGGCCAATGTCATCTGAGTGGGCCATGATCACGGCGCCGACCAGGCGGGTGGAAACCCCCCAGCTTGTAGCCCAAACGTGCTCGACGCCTCCTTCTGCGTTCTGAAAGGTGACGTCGAAGGCCTTTGCGAAGTTTTGTCCCAAGAAATGGCTGGTGCCAGCTTGAAGGGCCCAGCCGTTCTGCATCATGGCTTCGATGGTGTAGGTCTCAACTGCGCCGGCGAACCGCTCCGTGGCGGATTTCACGCCTGGAATCACTGGGAGGGCGAGCGTCTCATGCGCAAAGTCCCGATACACACCGAGCATACGATTGGCTTCCTCGAGGGCCTCATCTTTGGTGGCGTGAGCCGTGTGGCCCTCCTGCCAAAGAAATTCCGTGGTCCTTAGGAATGGTCGCGTGCGCATCTCCCAGCGGACGACATTCGCCCACTGGTTGATCAGCAGAGGAAGATCCCTGTGAGACTTGATCCATTTCCCGTACATGTGCCAAATGATGGTCTCGGAAGTCGGGCGCACGATCAAGGGTTCCTCGAGCTTTGCAGCCGGATCGGGCTCTACGCCACCCCCCTCAGCCGACCGAAGGCGGTGGTGAGTCACGACGGCGCATTCTTTTGCGAAACCTTCGACGTGTTCTGCTTCCTTGGAGAGGAATGATTCAGGGATGAAAATTGGGAAATATGCGTTGACGTGACCGGTCGCTTTGAAGCGGGCGTCCAAATCGGACTGAATATTCTCCCAAATGCCATATCCATGCGGCTTGATGACCATACAGCCGCGAACGGGCGACTTGTCGGTGAGTTCACCCGCTGCGATGACATCCAAGTACCACTGTGAATAGTCGGTAGAACGGGGTGTTATGCCTTGCTGTGCCACGTTTTAGTCTCCAAATACTGGGGGTTGAGATGTAACACGGAAGGGGAGTGCTGTGTCGTCCTTAGTGCGATATGAGGCGCACCATCTTGGAGGTTCCGATGGATGTTGGGCAGTTGAGTTCATGCACGATCAAAGGGCTGGCAATGGATGCAGTCCAGAAGGCCAACTCTGGACACCCAGGCGCACCCATGGGCATGGCCGATATGGCCGTTGTTTTGTGGTCCAGGTTTGTGAAATACGACCCGAGCGACCCTGACTGGCCGGACCGGGACCGTGTCATTCTTTCCAACGGTCACGGCTCCATGCTGCTGTACTCGATGCTGCACCTCACCGGTACAGCGCTGAGTGTGGACGACCTTAAGGATTTTCGACAGTGGGGCAGCCGCACTGCGGGTCACCCAGAGTATGGCGAAGCCCCAGGGATTGAGACCACTACGGGCCCCCTCGGGCAAGGCTTCGCCAATGGCCTCGGCATGGCATTCGCTGAGCGCTGGCTGAACGGTCGCTTCGGTGATGATCTGGTCGATCATTACACCTGGGTGTTGTGTGGAGATGGTTGCTTGATGGAGGGGATCAGCCATGAGGCTGCATCCTTGGCGGGCCACTTGGGGCTCGGGCGCCTGATTGTGCTGTACGACGACAACAGCATCACCATTGATGGCAGCACGGACAAAGCATTCTCCGAAGATGTGGGCGCTCGGTTTGAGGCCTATCGTTGGCAGGTCTTGCGATGTGACGGACATGACCAAGAGGCCATCGCCGCCGCCATTGTGGAGGCCAAGGCATCTCCCGAAAAGCCAACATTGATTTGCTGTAAGACGATCATCGGCAACGGGGCCCCCAACCTTCAAGGCACCGCAAAGACCCATGGCGCACCCCTGGGGGCAGATGAAATTCGCGCAGCAAAGATTGGAATGGGCTTTGACCCTGAGGTGGATTTCGCAATCCCCACTGAGGTCGTCGAGCATTTCCGAAAGAATGATGAGGCCCGAAAGACCGACCGCATGTCGTGGGAGAAGCGTCTCGAATCCAGCGCTCACCGCGCGCAGTGGGACTCCTTTCATGCTGCACCCGATCTGGATTCCATCGAATTTCCAGTCTTCGAAGGCGGGTCGATTGCCACCCGCAAGTCCAACCAGAAAGTTCTCGATGCCATTGCTCCACAGCTTGGACAGCTTGTGGGGGGATCAGCCGACCTGACTGGAAGCAACGGGAGCTATCAAGCCGATGGTGGTGACGTGGGCCGGCTCGATTTCGCCGGGCGGAACCTGTTCTTTGGGGTGCGCGAACATGGAATGGCGGCAATGTGTAATGGCATTGCGCTTCACAGCGGAATGATTCCTTATTGCGCAACCTTTTTGACCTTTCACGACTATATGCGGCCGTCGGTGCGGCTGAGTGCGCTCATGGGACTGCAGGTGGTCTACGTGTACACCCACGACAGCGTGTGGCTGGGTGAAGACGGGCCGACCCACCAGCCGGTAGAGCAGATACAGGCCATGCGCTCTATGATCAATGTATGGGTGGTACGGCCGGCGGACGCCAATGAGAGCGCCGAGGCGTGGAAGTTGGCATTGGCACGGAAGGATGGGCCGACGGCCCTCTGCTTGACGCGACAGGGACTCGTGACTCTAGATCGCAACGTCTACGGAGACGCTTCGGGGACACAACGCGGTGGCTATGTGCTGATTGATACAGATGGGGCGCCCGATGTGGTCCTCATTGGTACGGGAAGCGAGGTTGAATTGGCCCTGAGTGCTCGAGATGCGCTGGCTGCAGAAGGCATCGGTGCACGGGTGGTGAGTATGCCATGTGTCGAACTGTACCTCGAGCAGGATGATGGGTATCGAAATGACGTTCTGCCCCAAGGGACTCCCCGGGTCAGTATTGAGGCTGGCGTCACATTTGGGTGGGCTGGAATCGTAGGTTCCAACGGCGCATCCGTGGGCATCGATCGGTACGGTGCCTCTGCTCCTGGGGCGGTGGTGGCGGACAAACTTGGGATGAATGTCGCCAATGTTGTTGCCACAGTGAAGCGGGTTGTTTGAGGCTTGAGAAACTCCAAGCCTCCGAGTAGCAAGAAGCCGCGCAAGGCGACCGTAAAGCGGTCACCCAAGCGGGCTCCCGTGCGTAAGAAGGCAGCGAGAAAGAAGACAAGTAGGCCTCGCAAGAGCGGCCGTAGCCGGTTGTTTCGCTGGGTCGGGACGGCCTTGATTCGGTTGTCTGCATTGGGAACAATCGGCGGCGGCTTGGCCGGAGCGTGGTTCTACCAAGGGGCCCTTCATCAAGTGGACACCATGCTGGCCCGCCCCCTGTGGGAGAGCCCGGGGAGTATTCTGGGTGAGACGGTTGTGGTCGCCGGACTGGGACTCGGGTCGGAAGATGTGGCCGCTACACTTCAATCCGCTGGCTACTCTCGAGTCCAGAAGGTGGGGGCTGCGGGTGATTTTGTCGTTAGCGCCCGGTCAATCTTGGTCCGCGATGGCGATGAAGATGTTCTCATCACGTTCGCTGAAGGTTCGGTCACCTCGGTATCCCCCGACCCAGTCCATCACTTTCATCCAACAGAGCTCGCTGGCCTGTCGGATTCAGACGAGCTTCGGCAGCCAATCAAGCGGTCGGATATTCCAGAGCACTTGGTACTCGCCGTGCTCGCCATGGAGGATGCCCGATTCTTCGAACATCCTGGAGTGGACGTTTTCGGAATCCTTCGGGCGTTGGCAGTCAATGTCATGGGACGGGGGCACCAGCAGGGCGGCTCTACGCTGACTCAGCAACTGGCCAAGAACTTGTTTCTCACACCCGAGCGAAGCCTCAAGCGAAAAATGCGAGAGCTGGCTTTGGCTGTGGCCCTGGAGTCCCGTCTCACAAAGGATGAGATTCTCGAGGTTTACCTCAATCAGATTTACCTGGGCCAGGTGAATGGAGTGGCCATCTGTGGGGTGGACCAGGCCGCCCGCACCTATTTTGGGACCACCGCCAGGCGGCTGAGTCTGGGGCAGGCTGCGGTCTTGGCCGGGGTCATCTCAGCGCCGAACCGCTATTCTCCAGTTCGACACCTTGCACGTGCGCAAGAACGTCGAAACCTGGTGTTGGACCGAATGACCAAGGTGGGGT
>CAWVVG010000233.1:0-6025 GCA_963932775.1 uncultured bacterium | reverse complement strand
CGTGAGCCGTGGCTTCGGCCGAGCCTTGCCGAGCCTTGCCGAGCCTTGCCGAGCCTTGCCGAGCGGTCAACGGGTTTCGTTCCAAGATGGTCGCGAGTGAGGACTTTGATGCCCACGACATTTGGTGGACATTCGATCCGGCTGAAGCGGGGACGGAGGTGACAATACGGGCGGAAGTCAGGCCCAGGGTAATGGCTCCGCATTTCCTGATTCAGCGCTTTGTGTCTCGGGCTTTGAGTGAGACTCTCACCAAGCTGAACCAGGTTCTTGAACGAGGTCAGTTGGCGCCATGAGGATCCTGCCATAAGTCGATCCCATTAAGGAGAGGCAACGTGATGATGTTTAGAGCTATGGCAGCGATGTTTTTGATGGGCCTGAGCGCGTGTACCGGTACAGACAAGGCGGACTCTGGCGTGGAGTCAGGCGGTGGGGCGGCATCGGTTCCCACCTGGCATCAAGATGTCCGCCCCATCATTGAGACCAGCTGTGCGGGCTGTCATACAGATGGCGGCATCGGTGGCTTCAGTCTGGAGACCTATGGCGATGTGTCCGTGGTCGCGGATGCTGTCGCAGACTCTGTGGCCAACCGTCGCATGCCCCCGTGGAAAGCGGTGGATGGCTGCAACGACTACCAAGATGACATCACCCTCTCTGAAGGCCAAATCGCAACCATTGTGGCCTGGGCCGATGGTGACACACCAGTGGGCGACGAGGCAGCAGCACGCACGGGGACTCCCCCAGCTACCGGAAGCCTGGAGCGGGTGGACCTTACCGTGTCGCTGCCCCTGCCATACGAAGTGAACACAGACCAACCCGATGATTACCGGTGTTTTCCTGTGGACTGGCCCCTGGAAGAGGATGCATACGTCACTGGCTATGTGGTGAAACCCGGCCGGGCTGATTTGGTTCATCATATGATTGCCTACATTGTTCCTGGCTCCTACGCGGAGGCCCTCGCCACGTTGGAAGCCGAGGACGGAAGCCCCGGGTACTCCTGCTTTGGTGGGCCCGGCGGCGTTGACCAGCAAGATGCTGCTTGGTTGGGCGCTTGGGCGCCGGGTGCCGTGCAGGGATCATTTCCCAATGGCATCGGCTTGTCCATGAAGGCCGACGATATCTTGGTGCTGCAGATGCACTACAACAACACCTCAGGTGGAGTGGGTACCGACCAGAGCTCCATCGACTTTCAGATTGAAGCTGAGGTCGAGCGCGAGGGGTGGATTCAGCCCTTCACCAACCCTCTGTGGGTGTTCTCGGGGGGGATGGAGATTCCCGCCGGTGAAGACGGTGTGGCCCACTCGTTTGGGTATGCGATGCCGCGGGCGTTGACCTTCTACACGGCCAGTCTGCACATGCATACTTTGGGCAAGACGGCCCGCATGGAAATCGAGCGGCCCGATGGCACAAAGGACTGTTTGCTGGAGATTGACGACTGGGATTTTGACTGGCAACGCACCTACGGGTTTAGTGAGCCGGTCAGCCTCCAAGAGGGAGATGTCTGGCACTTGAGCTGTACCTGGGACAATCCAACGGACCAAGATGTGAACTGGGGCGAGGGTACGGGGGATGAAATGTGCCTTGGCACTGCCCTCGTGACGCTCGACTAAACCGGTTTTGGCGGATAGAGCCACGACCCTTGGAGGGTGAATGGCGCGCATTGCTGTGGTGCCCGGTGACGGGATTGGTCGGGAAGTGATCGACGAAGGCATTCGGGTCTTAAAAGCCCTGCAGCCTGGGCTTGAGTACGAGTGGTTCGACCTGGGTGCAGACAAGTACCTCGCCGAAGGTGTGACCATGCCCGAGGGCTTGATGGACCGCTGGCGGGACGAGTTCGATTGCATCTATCTCGGCGCCCTTGGTGACCCCCGTGTGCCCAGCAGTGTGCACGCCAAGGACATTCTCCTCGGAGCCCGCTTTCAGTTGGACCTGTACATCAACCTCCGTCCCATCAAGTTGCTGGACGCTCGGTATTGCCCCATCAAAAACAAGAACCCTGAAGATATGGACATCATGGTCTTTCGGGAGAACACCGAGGGCCTGTACACGGGCATCGGTGGGCAGTTCAAGCGGGACACGCCCGACGAGGTGGCCATCGAGGCCGAGATGAACACCCGGAAGGGTGTGGAGCGCATCATTCGTGCAGCCTTCGAGTATGCGGAGCTGCACGGCAAGTCCAAGGTCTGCATGTCGGACAAGTCCAACGCCATGCGGCATGGACATGACCTGTGGCAGCGGGCCTTCAAGGAAGTCGGCGCCGAGTACCCCGCCATTGAGTCCAGCCACTTGTACGTGGATGTGCTTGCGATGGAGCTGGTTCGCTGCCCAGAGCAGTTCCAGGTCATCGTCACCAACAACCTGTTCGGTGACATCATCACTGACCTGGGTGCCGTCCTCCAGGGTGGCATCGGACTCGCAGGAAGCGGCAACATCAATCCGGGCATGGTGAGCCTGTTCGAGCCGGTTCATGGCTCGGCACCAGACATTGCTGGGCAAGGTGTGGCCAATCCGCTCGCGGCCATTCTGACAGCGGCGATGATGCTCGAATACCTGGGCTTTGCCGACGACGCGGCCCGGATCAACGCCGCGGTGTCCGACTGCCTCATCAACGATTTGATTACCCCAGAGCTCGGCGGCTCATTGTCCACATCTGAAGTGGGCGACGCAGTGCTGGCTCGACTCTAAGCATCCCCACCATCAGGAGACCCCATGTCTGACATCGTATTTTTGTCCGGTAAGCGCACCCCTTTCGGAACTTTCCTGGGCTCCTTGTCCAAGGTCAGCGCCATAGATCTGGGTGTCATCGCCTCCAAGGCAGCCATCGAGCAGGCGGGTGTCAGTGCGGATGACATCGACCACGTAATCTTCGGAAATGTCATGCAGACCTCTCCGGATGCCATCTACGGCGCTCGGCATATCGGCCTCAAGAGCGGTACACCTGTCGCGACTCCAGCGGTCACCGTGAACCGCCTGTGTGGGTCTGGCTTTGAGTCCTTGGCCCAGGCCAGCCAGTTGCTCCGCCTTGGTGAGGCCACGATGGTCTTGGCTGGTGGTGCGGAGAACATGACCCAGTCGCCTCATACCATTCGCGGTGCTCGCTTTGGCTTCAAGCTCGGTGGCACCGCCATGAACGACTACCTTCAGGAGGTGCTGCTCGACCCAGTCGCCGGTTGCCAGATGGCCATGACCGCCGAGAATCTCGGTGAGAAGTACGGCATCAGTCGTGAAGATGCCGATGAGTACGGCCTTCGGTCTCAGCTTGCCTGGAAGGCGGCCCATGACAACGGCTACTACGACAACGAGATCGTGCCGGTGGTCATTCCATCCCGGCGGGGCGATGTGACCGTCAGTGTGGACGAGCATCCACAACTCAGCCCCCTGCAGCCCGAGAAGGTGCGTGCACGCTTTGGCGCAGAGGCGATGGGAGGACTTCGCGCAATTTTCAAGAAGGACGGAACGGTCACCGCCGCCAATGCTTCCGGCATCAACGACGGTGCGGGTGCCATGGTCATGACGACCGCCGCCATCGCCGAGGCGAGGGGACTTCAGCCCCTGGGCCGTCTCATCAGCTCCGCGAGCTTTGGAGTGGACCCGAAGCTTATGGGCATCGGTCCGGTATACGCCATTCAAGAGGCGCTCAAGCGGGCGAATATGAGCCTGGGCGAGATGGACTTGGTCGAAGTCAACGAGGCATTCTCTACCCAGTACATCGCCTGTGAGCGGGAGCTGGGCCTCGACCGGAACATCACCAATGTGAACTCTGGTGGCGTCGCCATCGGACACCCACTGGCGGCCTCGGGAACCCGAATCACGACACACTTGCTCTATGAGCTCAAGCGACGGGGTAAGAAGTACGGTGTGGGTTCCGCCTGTATCGGTGGTGGACAAGGTATCGCAGTGGTCGTTGAGGCCTTCTAAGCAGCCAGGAGAACATCATGTCCGAGCAAGACAAGGTCATTTACGATTGGAATGTGGAGGGACACACAGTCACTCCTGCATTGCGCAAGGTCGAGTATTTTGATGAGACACTGCGCGACGGTATTCAGTGCCCGAGCGTGACCGACCCGCCCATTGAGGCCAAGATGGAGATGGTTCGCCTGTTGGACGCTGCGGGGGTTCACCATGTGGACATCGGGCTTCCCGGTGCAGGCCCTCGGGCGGTTGAAGACTGCATCATTCTCGCCGAGTTCATTCGGGATGAGAAGCTCGCGATCAAGGCTACCTGTGCGGCTCGGACCCATCCAAATGACATCCAGCCCATCATCGACATTTCCCAGAAGACGGGTGTGCCCATCGAGGCGATGACCTTTCTGGGGACCTCGCCCATTCGTCTCTATGCCGAGGGCTGGGACGAGGACTTGCTGGAGAAGCGCACCCGGACGGCTGTCCGCATGTGCAAGGACGCAGGGCTCACCAATACTTTTGTGACGGAAGACACTGTGCGGTCTCATCCCCACACCCTCCGGCGCCTGTTTGAAGCTGCCATCGAAGAAGGGGTGGATGGCTTGTGTGTGTGCGACACGGTTGGGCATGCCACGCCAAACGGCGTCTACAATTTGGTGCACTTCACCAAGGATCTGATTCGCGGCCTGGGAACCAACACCCGGGTGGACTGGCATGGTCATAACGACCGCGGATTCGGCCTGGGCAATGCCCTGAGTGCAATCGAGGCCGGTGCAGACCGGGTGCACGGCACGGTACTGGGAATGGGCGAGCGGGTGGGCAACACTCCCATCGACCTCATGCTCGTAAACCTCAAGCTGTTGGGGCTGCACGATGGAGACCTGTCGAGCTTGGCCAAGCTGGTGGACCTGGCATCCAAGGCCTGCGAGTGGCCCATTCCGGTCAACTACCCAGTGTTCGGAAAGGATGCTTTCCGAACGGGCACGGGAGTCCATGCTGCAGCGGTCATCAAGGCCATCAACAAGGGCGATGATTGGTTGGCAGACAGCGTCTACTCCGGTGTGCCAGCATCGTGGTTTGGCCGGTCCCAAGAGATCGAGATTGGCCATATGGCCGGCGACTCAAACATCCTGTACTGGCTCCAGAGCCGGGGCATTGAAGCCACGGATGTGCTGGTGGACGCCATTCGAAGCAAGGCCAAGAGCACCAACCGAGTGTTGGAAGAGTCCGAGGTCATGGAAGTGGTCAATGAGGCGCGGGCTTAGAGCGAAGGAGTAGCGCCTAGAGTGTGGGACCCTTCACCTCAAATGGAGAGCACCCAACCCTGCAAGGCCTGGGTTCTCTGCTATCGCTGCCAGCCGAACAATCGGGGGTACCGTACGCACTGGTCGTCGGAGTGGGTTTGGTAGAAATGGAAACAGCACGATGCTTCCAGCAGGGTGGTTCAACCGTTCTTCAAGCTGGGTTTAGTCTTCGGTGAGCAGGTGGCCGCTGTCTTCCCACCAAGTGCGGGGCGCGGTCCGCTTGACGTTTGTTGCGGAATGAACACTGCCGTACATTTCGTGGTAGGCCCAATCGTCCAAGAATACCAATTCAAGCGAATTCGGCATTCTATTTCGGGTTTCGGCGATAAAGGGGTCCGCTTCCTGGTCTGACTCGTCTGTTCGCAGAAACGGGTCTGAAAGAAAGACGATGGTTTCCTCACCGCTGTTTCCTACGACCAGGCTCACTATGTTCGGGAACAGGGGTGAAGGGTACCCCCCGCAGGCGTTGTCGGTGGTAAACAGGCTTGGCACGTAAACGATGTCCTCGTCATCCAAGCCGAGTTCCGCACGAAAGATGCCTTCTTGTTCATCTATACGGGACTGATACTCAACGTTCAACTCCCGCAGTTCCCCATCTTCGAGGAGGCTGCCCACAGATGGGTAAGCCGAAGAATACTTGGGAAGCATCGTGGAGGCGTCCGTTGTTTCCAGCAGAGTCCACGCCAATTCCGTGTTGGCCATTACAAAACGAAACCCTTTGGGGGCGGATGGATCTGGAATGGAGTTTGCGAATTCGGATACATGGCCCACACATAGCCAACTCGAATCCACCGCAAATGGTCTTTGGATCTTGAAGGATG
>CAWVVG010000232.1:0-6028 GCA_963932775.1 uncultured bacterium | reverse complement strand
AGTGCCTGCGTGACCCGAGCACGACCGACCAAGATCTGTGTCATCGGTTCGGACACATCGGACCAACCAGCGATGACCCGCCCCAAGGCCGCGCTCGCCATAGGTGACTCCAGATCTGCCATGGCCATACCGCGAACCCAGGCGGCCAGCGCACCACCCTCTGATTCCACCCCGGCCACGGCCAACTCTGGGTTTCCGGCGGCAAGCTCAACCCAGGCCTGAAGTACTCCGGTACGAGACTCTCCCCAAGCTTCGATGAACTGCCGCGCAGTTTCAAGGCGATCGAGCTCTATCAGAGCCTGAATCATTCCCCTGCGGCAACCATAGTCCCAAGGCCGAGAGCCCAGGCAGCGACCAAACTCATCCAGGGCAGCAATGATTTCATTGTTCTGGAGCCTCTTAGATGCAGCATGCCGCAAATATGATGAATGGGTAGGGTCAATCACGAGAGCAGATGACCACGACCGTTCCGCCGCTTCAAGATCACCACGCTCCATCAGCAGGAAGGCCCGCTGAGCATGGAGTCGCCCCTCCTGCCGGGGTGCTACCGGACCAGGTATGGACTCCATGACGTCATCCAGAACCTCTAAAACATCGCTTACTTGGTCCCCGTCCCACTGCTCATGGAAGCGAGCTATCTGAACAAAAGGACTGTTCCCATGGTCTTCCATCAAGCGCTTTCGGAGCGGGGTCGCCCCGACTACGTCATCCAGAGCCGTCAACAAGTGCTCTCGACTCATTAGCTCCATGAGTGGGGTGTCGGACTGAACCGGTCCCAGGCGTTTTAGCATTCTCTGAGATTCAGCATCTTCCCGAATACCCAAGGCAACCCTGGCGGTAAGATCCCGGTGAAGCACCAGGTCCATATCAAGACCTTCGATCACGGTTTCGGCAGACTCCTGATCGCCCATCGCAAGCCTCAAATACCCGGTAACCAGCGCCAACTCACCCGCTGGTGCTCCAGCTTCCCGTGCAGCCTCGAGCACATCCTGAGCAGAATTCATTCGATCTGAATCGCCGGTGTATTGGTACCAGAGGATGGTCTGAACCAACGCCAACTCCACCAAGCGAACATCCGTCGGTGAACGGCCAGCCTTGATTTGGCCCTCCAGTTTTGCTTCCAGTTCCTGTATTCCTCGGAAATCTGCAGCCGCCACCACATCATGTGTCTCTTGAATGATCTGGTCCTGAGCAATCCAGTGCAAGGCCAACACCATCAGCCATGCGACCACGACCATTAGCAAGGCTATGCCACTCAGGGTTGCCCCTATGTTGCCCCATCGACCCCAGCGTGGCGGTACCACTCTCTCGTCTGTGCTGGGCTCCGATAGCGTCCCGCGACCGGGTAGCGCGCTATCTCGGGCCGAAGCCCCTCCTCTCTTTGGCGAACCGTGGTGCACCATTCCACCTGAACGGGTGGGCGTCCGTCGGGTCTCTGGGGTGGCGAGTATCGGACCTGGCCGTTTCAAAACTTCGACCGGCTCATCTCTGGGTGGCGCCGCCTCTCGCTTGGGCTCCTCCCGCCGGGTCATGATGATGAGATCCTTGTCCTCATCTTCGAGAAACACCTCATCGTCTGGCGGCAGAAAGGCCGCCCGGTGCACCTTGAGATCCACTGGCTGTACAGTCGACCTGCCTCGATGCAGCGCGCCGTCAAATGAATTGACCCGTACGCGATCCCCGTGAGGAATGACCTCCATGATCCGGGTATCACCGCTCCCATCCATTGGTGTCAGCTCTGACTCCGAGTCGCCGGTGCCCTCTTCATCTTCGTCAATGCTCACCAACATCGAAGATAGGGTGACTTCGTCCTCATCGATCGTGGTGGTCTCTCCGGTACTCTCATCCTGCCTAAACAGTCTTGGGAAGGCCCTTCGCCGCGCTTCAACCGTGAGCAGTTGCTCGGTGTCACTGAGCACCACCTGCGCGGTGTCATCGGGAATCAAGCCCTCCGTGAACTCGATTCCACTCAAATCAGAAACCCACTCGTCGCCTCCGAGCTCGTCGAGGAACGCATCGGTCGGCATCTTCGAGCTCACAAAATCACCCCGAACAGCCCACAGTAGGTCCGACACCCTTGGTGGCGTGAAGCCATCTCGAGTGAGGCGCTGTAGAAGACTCTCAGCGCGGACCAAGCTGCCCACTGAGAGGTACTGCTCCGCGAGGTGCATCACCTGCTCTGCTGTGCCTGATCGTTCGATTTCAGCGGCATTTGGGGGTGGGGCTTTTGGTGGGCCCATCGAGTCGGTCTTCAGCCTCTCCCACCAGCGCCGATATGCGTCAGACATTTCCACCATGAGCACGTGGTCAAGGATGGGCGACGCCTTCCCTGGCCAACCCCGCTCGATGTACATCTCGGCAGTCAACAACTGCACTTCCATTGAGCCGGGATCTGCTTCAGAGGCCTCCCGAAGTCGCACCCAGGCCCTGTCCATCAGCCTCAGGTCCATCAAAGCCCGGGCTTGAGCGATCCGTGCGGTCTGGCTGACCGAACCGTGTTCCAGCCACCGCTCGACAAGGCGAATGACACTCCGTGAGTCCTCGGCACCGACGAGGCGACGAAGGATCTGAGAAAACCGCAGTGCAGATGGTCCTTTGTCACCGCTGACACTCATCGGATTCTCCCCGTCCTCAATCCTATCATTGCATTGAGAACAGAGCGCAGAGAGCACGCCCCATGACACCCAGCAACGAAGCCTCTCAGATGGAGATGCCTTGCTTTTTGGCCTCTTCGGCCAAAGCCGGGACCACCTCAAAGATGTCGCCAACAATGCCGTAGGTGGCATGCTCAAAGATGGGCGCGTCAGGATTCTTGTTGATGGCCACGATGACCCTGCTGGTCCGCATACCCGCCAAGTGCTGAATCGCACCAGAGATGGCGCAAGCAATGTAAAGGCTTGGGTTTACAACCTTACCGGTCTGTCCGACCTGTTCGTTGTGAGGCGCATAGCCCGCATCCACCGCGGCACGACTCGCACCAACTGTGGCCCCCATGGCCGCAGCCAATGGACGAATCAGTTGGTCAAAGTTCTCTGCAGAGTCCACCGGACGACCACCGGATACGATTCGGTTCGCTTCCGTCAGGTCGATGGTCTCGCTCTTGGGCGCCTCTACGGAAATCACCTTGGCCACAAGGTCTCCAGCACCCAATGTCACAGGGAGCGATGAGGCAGATACCGCGCCACCCGATGCGGTTGCACCAGGGAACGAGTTGGGTCGAGCTGTAATCAGTGCCACATCTGAGGAGATGCGTACGGCCACAGAAGCCTTTCCTGCATACATTGGACGCCGGGCAACAACAGCGCCTCCGTCCACTGAGAGCTCAGTACAGTCGCTCGCCATCCCCGCGTTGAGCCGGACCGCAAGACGAGGAAACGCCTCTCTGGTACGGGCGCTGGCCGACCCCAGTACTACACTTGGGTTAGCCGCTGTAACGGCAGCCTCGATGGCGCTCACCCACGCACCGGTAGCGCCAGTAGTGAAGTCTGAGCCTTCCACAGTAAAGACAGTCGAAGCGCCGTGTTCGCCCAGCCCCTGGGTATTTGAGGATCCGATCAACAACGCACTCACGCTTCCACCGGTTCCAGCAACAAGGTCGCGGGCCTTACTCAACAGCTCGTAGGCTGTCTTTTTCGGGGCACCGTTCTCGTGTTCACATACAACCAAAATTCCATTTCCCATGATGTCAGCCTCCTAAAGAACTTTGGCTTCGTCGCGAAGCAGGGTGATGAGTTCAGCAACCACTTCGGGCACCTCACCTTCCAAAATGCGGCCGGCAGGTCGCGCTGGGGGCGGGCTCCAGTCACTGAGGGAAACCTTGGAAGCGGACTGTCCGACAGTGCCGGCATCCAAACCGATGGCGGCCGAATCGAGCACCTCGATTGGCTTTCTCTTGGCCATCATAATGCCAGGCAATGTCGGGTACCGGGGTGTATTCAGCCCCTTGTCGACAGTGATTACGCACGGTGTTGGCAACTCCACAACCTCTCGTTTACCGCCACCGGCCTGCCGCCAGGCCTTGACCGATCCAGGTGCGACCTCGAGATCAGTGACCTCGCACACCGATGGCCAACCGAGGACTTCAGCCATCATGGCCGGTACCTGGGAGCTGTCCCCATCGATTGCCTGCTTGCCAGCAAGAACCACGTCGATCCCTTCTTTCTTCATCGCAGCAGCGAGGATTCGGGCGATACCGAGGGCATCGGACCCGGCGAAGGCAGGGTCATCAAGCCGAACGGCCTTGCTGGCACCGCTCTTCCCCTTTTTCCCCATGGCGAGGGCATCTCGAATCTTCGCATCCCCTTCAGCACCACAGACCGTGAATACCACGACATCACTCGCTATACCGGCTTCCTGCAGCTGCAGGGCGGCCTCGATCGCGAAGGAATCATAGGGGTTTACCTCCCAACTCACATCGCTAAGTACCGGCCCACTGGCGGCATCACCGATCTGAATGCGGGAGTCCGATCCAGGCACCCGCTTTATGCAGACTCCGACTTTCATGGCTTACTCCTGAGGTTGTGCGGTCAAAACACCGCGAAAGAATGTATCGACGACTTGAACCGTCGCCGCTTTCAAATCAAATCGATCTCGGTTGCGAGCCAACACCCACTGTATCGAGAGTTCATCCATCGCACCGAAAAATGCCCACTTTGCGATAAACGGGTCCACGTCGGTACGCATGAGGCCCTTGTCCTGAGCCTCCTTAACCGCATCACCGAAAATGTTGAGGTACTCCCATAAGGGCTCCGGCCGGTACTCCCGCAAGAACTTGTGAGATTGCCGGAGTTCCACCTGAAACACCTGGGCGATCAGTGGGTGAGTCTCGAGTTGTTCAAAGTGATGCCGCACGTAGATTCGGATGCGTTCGAGGGGACACTCTACGCCCGCCAGATCCAGGCGAAGAAGCTGAAGAAGCATGCCCATTTTTTCTTCGAAAATCGAGAGGAGTAAATCTTCTTTGTTCTTAAAATACAAGTAGATAGTGCCATCTGCAACACCTGCCTGCTTCGCGACATCGGAGACCCTGGCAGCGCGGTAGCTCTTTTGAGCAAACACGACGATCGCAGCATCGGTGATGCGCTCTCGTTTGTTCCGTGAATCGCCTGAAACCTCTGCCATTCCTTCCTCGTTGAATAGCCCATCTATTGAGCGACTCAAGTGGGGTCAAGGGTGCCAACGACCCGAAATGAATCTCATTCAGTGTGGTCGTTCAAAACCTGTTTAGCAAGGGCGTCTACCCAGGGTGGGCCTTCATAACCCTGGGGGGCCTTCAGCATCTCGAGCAGACTGGAGGCTCGGGGCCTGTCCCCCACATTAAAGGCCGCACGGGCCCACCAAGCGATCATATCGGCCGAGAGGCCTTCCTTGGGTCCGCTCTCCGCCCACCGCAGCCCTTCCTCGGAGTTGCCAGCAAGAACCAACGCACGGAGCTTCAGCGCTCGAGCGACGGGCAGTGAATGTCCTGCTTCAATCGACTGGTCGAACGCATCCGAAGCCTCAACAAAGCGTCCTTCTTTCATCAAGACAACACCCAAAAAGTGCCAGGTGTAGGAAGAATTCGGGGCGGCATCTACCGCAGCACCGAACAAGGCCTCATCCGAACGCCAGTCGAGTGCTCGGGTCCAGTGTGTGGCCAGAAGAACAGGAAGACACAAAACCAGCCATCGCCTCTTGAAGACGGGGCGGGGAATGCATGCAGCACCCCACATGCCAAGGCCCACCAAGGCTGGCACCATGTACCGCTCTGCGACCAGATACCCGTTGAGCATGACCGGCAAAGCGACGATGGGTGCCACCACGACCAGAGCCAGTCCTGCAGCAGCAAAGCGGTCGCGGATGGCACCCACCAACAACAGCGGCAACAAAGACCAACCCAGCCAGACGGCCCATGCCGGGCAGTCCCATAGAGAGTTCACCGCATTCAAAGGAAACGGCCATACCAAGAACGACCAAGACCAACCCAAGGCTTCGAGACTCATTGGGAGCTTGCTCATCCACTCCACGCCCAGTCCCGCCCCCATGCTGA
>CAWVVG010000231.1:0-6061 GCA_963932775.1 uncultured bacterium | reverse complement strand
AACACGTGAAGCTGTTCCGACAAGGCTCGGATAATCTGATTCTTGCGCCATCCGAACGCACCGCAGGCGTGTTCCTCTTTCGGATGAACGCGGGGCGTCCGTCGCAAGTCACCTCCCCCACAGCCGTTCGCCCCGGAGATGCCTTCACTTTGGTGACTCCTGGTGGACCACGATTCATAGTCGAACTAGACGAGCTCCCACCAGAGGTCCAAGCGGAGCGAGCCAAGAAGAAAGGCTCCAAGACCGGCAAAGGCAGGCTCACTGGTGACGCCATGGCCGGCGAAGCAAAGCGCCAAGCATTCACCACACTGCTGGTCACCGGCCCGGCGCAGATCGCTCAAAGAGCGGTCACCTTCGTCAAGTCGGGCGCCATCTTCATGCCCCGGAATATCATCCTCGGGCTAGGAATCTGCGGAGGCTGGCTGTTCGGTGGAGTAACCATGTGCAACAGCAAAAAAGTGCAGACTGAGCTGAACGTGACCAATGAGCGTGTGGAGAACTGCGACAAAGAGTTGGCCTTCGCAGACAACCTCAACAAGAACTCGTCGGACTACTCATTCGAGCAACTGATCGCCAACGTCACCGGCAGTGGCCTGCTGGGTCAGGCCCTTGAAGAGGATGATGCTCTTCGAGCCATGGTCAAAAAGAAAGCAAAGACCAGCTTTGCCAACGCCAAACGATTCGCCTGGCTCACCAAGCGCTCCGGAGCCGCCGCCGCACAATTCGCAGACTGGCGAGAGCGGATCTCCGGTGAGGACAGCTTGGATGACGACACACGGCGCCTCCTGGTCTGGCTCGCGGGTACCCCGGCAAAACGCAACAGCGACTTCGCTGACCTGACCGACTCCGAAGGGGACGACGTCTGCGCACGGGGCCCCATCCGACTGACTTACCGCCAAGCCGTGAGCTTGGGCATGGACACCCAAGCGGATGCTCTGGTCACCAAAGACTATCAGGGAGTGGCAGAGGACAAAATGGAACGAGAGGAGCGCCTGGGTGTGACCGCAAATGCTGCGGGCAAAGAACTCCCAGAAGAGAGCTTCACCACGGATGTGGACCCCATCAGTCAGGGCAAAGCAGGCTGTATTTACATCGACGGCAGTGACGATCGCACTCGAATGAGCACGATCGTCAGCAACCTGAGCAGACACCTTGGAGAGTCACCCGATGATCTACCAATTGTTGGAGACTCCCGTACTTCCGTCACTCGCCTGGCCAAATTCTGGGCAAGCGACATGGTGCGGGTGGACTACCGAGAAGCGGACTCGGCCATCGACTTCTCCGATTCCCAGGTAGGCGCCGTGCTCGATGGATACGACCGTAGAGGACAGTGGGTACTCGAAAAGGTGGCCGATACCATCGCACGGAGTGTCGTTGTCCCCTGTTTGGCTGTGCTTCGCAACGATGCAGAGGACCTCAAGCCAACCTTTGGAGATGCGCTGCCGAGCCCCGTGTCGTGCCTAGTGTTGGAGTGGAAGCTTCGCAACCAACGTTGAACTGTGGCTTAACGGCGCCGTACAACCGCCAGTAATAGCGCGCTCAACCAGACGAAACCGGTTGCTGGCGCGGCGCGCACGGAACAACCGCAGCCGCCCTTCTCGCCGGCGAGCTCCGCTGCTGACTGGCCCGATGCACCGGTGTCATCCCCCTCAATAACTTCCGGGGCCTCGCCGGTATCGCCGGTATCGCCGGTATCGTCGGGACCGCCGGGTTCCCCCGACTCTGAGCCTGAGCCCGTATCGTCACCGGCATCCGGCAACGCTCCTGTGTCATCGGTGGGGTCGGCGGGCGTGGCAGTGTCATCGGTGGGAGTGCCCGTGTCCCCAGCAGGTTCTCCTGGTGTGGCCGTATCGTCCGTGGCGGCTCCAGTGTCCGACAGCCCCGTGTCCATAAACATGGACATCCACGGCTCAGCCAATCCGACGGGATGGTACGCGACAAAAGAGAGCAGGGTCATCAAGACCACCGTCACTAAGCCTGAAAATTTGGGTGCGCTCATCTTGTAATCCTTGGACTGAACCAGCAGCTGCCCCCAACTTTTCGGACAGATGCATCCAAACTAAAGCGGATCACTTTCAGACTCCCCGCTCATTGGGGGGCCACACGTATTTATGCATCTGCAGTTGCAACCGAACGTTCAGCCTGTCTTCACACAGCCAGTCGGAGACCCGTGCCGGATCGAGGAGCCCAAAGGCCGTCGAAAAGAGCACGGTGAATCGCTGATCGAGCTTAAGCATCCCGACCAGATCCCGGCTCCACTCATAGTCCTTGCGTGATGCGAGCACGAACTTCAGCTCGTCGCCCGGACCCAGTTCATCCAAGTTCTCCATTCGGTTGTCACCCACACACCCAGAGTCGGGCGGCTTCAGGTCCATGATGATGTGCACAGCATCGGGGACGGGCCCAACATCGATGGAACCGCTGGTCTCAAGCAAAACCGTGAGTCCCTTGGCAAGAAGTCGATCCATCAACGGAACGCACTGCTTGTGAACAAGGGGTTCCCCACCGGTAACTTCGACCAAAGGAATGCCCATCTTCAATACTTCGTCCACCACATCATCGATGGAACGATGCTCGCCACCGGTAAAGGTGAACTCCGAGTCGCACCATGTGCATCTCAAATTACACCCGGCCAACCGGACAAATACACACGGCAGCCCAGCGAAAGTGCTCTCACCCTGCACCGATGCATAGACCTCGATGACTCTCAAGCGTTCGGCAATGGGAATTTCAGTCTTCATCCGGTCCGTCCTGAGACCAATTAAGGGCTTTAACCACAGGTCCGGTACCCCTCTAACGGAAGGCATCATGTCCCATCGAATCGAGAAAGACTCTCTTGGCGAAGTTCCAGTCCCTTCGGACGCTTATTACGGAGCCCAAACCCAACGAGCGGTAGACAATTTCCCCATCTCGGGGATCGGCTTCAATCGCGGCTTTATCTACGCACTGGGCCTGGTCAAGCGGGCTTCAGCCGGTGCAAATATGGATCTCGGATTGCTCGACCCTGAGCGCGGTGCCGCGATCGTGGCTGCTGCTCAAGAGGTGATGGACGGCAAGCTGGATGCCCATTTCCCCATCGACATCTTTCAGACGGGTTCGGGTACCTCAAGCAATATGAACGCCAATGAGGTCATCTCAAACCGTGCCATTGAGATCATGGGTGGCGCCATCGGCAGCAAGGTTCCAGTACACCCGAACGACCACGTAAACATGGGGCAGAGCTCCAATGATGTGATCCCCACAGCCATTCACATCGCCGGCGCCTGCGCAGTCCACAACGACCTGATCCCAGCACTCAAGCACCTCCACGGTGCCCTCGCATCCAAGGCAGATGCCTGGGATCACATCATCAAGAGCGGCCGCACGCACCTGATGGATGCCACACCGATACGACTGGGCCAAGAGTTCGGTGGGTACGCGGCCCAGGTCAAACACGGCATCCGTCGAGCAGAAGGCGCCCGAGATGCGCTGCTCGAGTTGGCTCTGGGCGGAACTGCGACCGGTACAGGCATCAACAGGCCAAAGGCCTTTCCCAAGATGGCCATCGAGCGAATCCGCGCAGAGAGCGGACTGCCATTCACTGAAGCCGCCAACCACTTTGAGGCACAGGGTGCCCGAGACGGCGTAGTCGAAGCATCCGGCCAGTTCAAGACCATTGCGGCCAGCTTTATGAAGATCGCCAACGACATCCGGTGGCTTGGTTCTGGGCCCCGGACAGGGTTTTATGAGATCGCTTTGCCCAGTGTCCAGCCAGGCTCGAGCATCATGCCGGGCAAGGTGAACCCCGTCATGTGCGAGATGCTGACCATGGTGTCCGCACAGGTGATGGGCAACGATGTGGCCATCAACATTGGCGGGCAAGGCGGCAACTTCGAGCTCAATGTCTACCTGCCTGTAATGGCACACAACCTGCTGCAGAGTGCCACCATACTGGCCAACGGTGCCGTTGCATTCACCGATCGATGCGTCGTCGGGATCGAAGCCAACGAGGAAATTTGCGTCCAGAGCGTGGAACGAAATCTCGCGATCTGCACATCCCTCGCACCGGCCATCGGGTATGACAAAGCCGCTGCAATTTCAAAAGAAGCGTTCAAGACCAATCAAACGGTTCGTGAAGTCGCCATCGAATGGGAAGTCCTCCCATCCGACGAACTCGATCGATTGCTCGATGGTCGCGCTATGACCGAACCCAGCTGAGGATCTCCCATAATGAATTTTCTACTCTGCATTCTCTTCAGCCTCGGTACGGCAACTGCAGCGGACCAAAACTCCCCTCACCCCCACAAAGGGGTCGCCGAGCGGTTCACTGACCCCAAACCGACCGAGCTAACCGCCCCAGAACAAGCTCAGTTGCTGCGGGGCGAGGCCGTTCGACGCCAGATCCGTTCGGACTCGGGAGGACGAGGAGTCGCAATCATGGACATCGCAGCACCACCAGAGAAGATCTGGGAAGTCATTGTGGACTACAAAGGGTACCCAAACTGGATCGATGACCTGGAAAGCACCAAGGTTTATGGTGGGGACAGGGCCACTGGCTACAATGTTCAGTTCGAACTGAGTGTCTTCGGCATGGATATTATCTACTTCATCGACCATGACTTGTTCCCCGCCAAGGGCCTCCTGACTTGGCAGTTGGACTATTCTCGGGAGTCCGACATCGACGACTCCACTGGATACTGGCTGGTGTACCCAGCCACCGACCACCCAGGCCACACCCGCTTAGAATATTCAGTGGACCTGCGACTCAAAGGTTGGGTTCCGGGAATCGTGGAAAATATGCTGGCGAAAAAGGGCCTTACGCTCGCGACAAGCTGGGTGAAAAAACAGTCCGAATGACGGATTGACGGCACTCGGCTAAACCTCCTACACCGGAGGCCACTATGTTTGCTCGCGTCGCTCTTGTTTCTTTGCTCCTTTGCGGTTGCTCGGACCCTTTTAGGGAGGCACAAAAGTCCGACTCAATAGCCGCGTGGGAACACTTCATCTCCGACAACCCGAAGAACCCCAAGCGCAGCATGGGGCAAATCAGGCTTGAGGAATTGTACCTGCAAGCCGCACGAGATGCCAAAACCCTCGAAGCCTACGACACCTACCTGAGCAAGTACCCAAAAGGGAGGATGGTCGAGACCGCCAACAAAGAGCGCCGCGAGTTTCTGCTCACCTGGACCCGCGAACAGGACTCGGTAGAAGGCTGGGAAAAATACCTGGCTGAATATCCAGCTTCCCGCTCCGCCGGTGGTCGCGAAGCCAAGGCACGACTGAACATGGCACGACACAAGGGTAAACTCACCGTGGGCCCAGTGAAGATGGAGCAAGTCAACCTTGCCGAAAACCCCGATGGACCCAAGGATGGCTACGGGTTTTATGTGGACGTCACGAACAACGGTGACGCCCCCATCCAGTATCTGAATATGCAGATCAGCTACTTGGATGAAAGTGGTGTGACACTCAGCAGTTCCAGGTGGCCTGCGGTCGCCACCCGTCTGCCCGCCAGCCTTCCCATGGAGGAAGGGTTCGACAAGCCGATCGCCAAGGGCGAGACCCGGCAGTGGGAATGGACATCCGGAAAAACCCCAGAGGGCTGGTCCAAGAAGGTCAGCGTGACTCCCATCAACATCAAATTCGTCGGCGAGTAGCAACTGTGCGGCTCAGCACACTCTTGTTGCTGGGATGCCCAGCCAGCCCCTTTGTTCTGGAGCCGTCGGAATGTGCAGACGAGCCGCCGGGTATCGGGGAAGTGCGTGCCAAGGCAGTGGTCTGCTCCAGTGAGATACCTGCCGATGGAGAAGCTAAGATAGGGGACTGGGTCATCGAAAACAGCCGGGTTCGATTTACGGTTCGCAACCAGCCCAACCGCCTGACACAGCTTCGCGGGGGGGGCGGTACAATCATCGATGCTGAAGTGCAGGGCGCAGGTGATGCCATCACCGAACTGGTACCCGATGTCGAAGGAGGGTGGCCGACCTCCACGAGTATCAGTATCGACGACGGGAATGTTGTCGTTCGAGACCAAGACAACCCTCAACGACAATGGCGATACATCCTCGAGCCAGACAGTTCC
>CAWVVG010000230.1:0-6074 GCA_963932775.1 uncultured bacterium | reverse complement strand
AGCGTGACATCTCCCGCCACTCGATGGTGGGACCCGGTTCGTCGGGTTCGTCGGGTTCGTCGGGTTCGTCGGGAACGTCGCCGGTGTCATCGGTCACAAGGCCGGTGTCATCGGGGCCGTCCGTACCATCACCGGTGTCGGCAGTGCCCGTGTCTGTTTCTCCTGTGTCGGTTCCATCTGAATCTGAGTGAGAATCTTTGGTCTCTGGATCGACTTCGACCTGAAGCCACATGTGGGCCAGGTAGTCCCAGGGGCCGCAGTTTCCGAGCTCGTAGGCACTGGTGTTCGGGCATTCCATTACGACATCGATCTCGAGCGTGTCGAACTCATGGATATTGTCCGGGACAACCAAGGTGCCGTCGGCGAATTGAGAGACAACATCGCCGCCGAGTACTTCGATGACCACTGCATCCTCGGCATCGAGACGGGCCTGACGTTCGGCCTCAAAGTTGTAGTACTCGGGCTGGTACCCCGCTTCATAGATCCGCCGCTCGTAGGGCCAAAGGCCGTTGTCGGCGAGGGTTGAGTCATACTCCTCGACCGCTGCCATTGAGCCGAGGGTCCGAAATTTCTGAAACCGATCGATGGCCATCCCCATGGAACCGATATTTCCTTGGAAGGCCGTCTTGATGGCACCCTCGAGGCTGTGAGATGGGACGGAGACCACATGCAGACGCTCGCTCCACCATGCTTGGTCGTCCGCGCTCATGGCAATAAGGTTCTCATCGACATCATCCGCGATCATCTCGATGTAGGTAGAGGCATCATCTGGACTGCCGGCGACCACGAAAAAGTAATGGACGTTGGGGGGTGACTTTTCGATCAAGCCCCCGATGCCTTCGTTCCACCAGGACCGGCTGTCCAGGTCATCGATTGGGAGCCAGTGAGGTAGGAAGATGTAGCTCTCGCAGCCGGACCACTGCTCGCTCAGTACCCAGTCACTGCCGTCAACCAATGGCACTGAAAAGTCGCCCGAAGGGTTGTGGCGCAACGGGAGTGTTGAGCCGTCTGGATTGAAGTCCATGGCGGGCAAGCCCAGCCGCTCGCAGGCATCAACCGCCGCGGGGGGACCTCCGGTGTCGTCGGCGCTTCCGGTGTCATCTGTGTTGGTACCCGAGTCGGGCCCTCCGGGTGATGGGTCACCGTCTTTGGATGGGCAGCCAAGGGTCAGGGTGGCACTGGCCAGTAAAATGAGATTGAGTGATTTCACTTCGTGCTCCTTCTAGGATTGAAGGCGGAGTGTATCAGTAGATTTGCCCTATGCAGTCATCAATGTTTCAACAGTCACGCTTTCTTTCAAGGATGGTCTGTTCTGCTGCGTTGACCCGTGGGTGTCTTCGGCGTGAATGGGCTGGGTCTCCGTGTGGGTGTGGTGAATGCTGGAGTCCACCAACACGCATCCTTTTCAGGTTTGGCAGCAATCAGGTTTTCCCATCAATGCCGAACACCGCCACCCGTGGGGTGCGACGGTCCGCTCACATCACCGCATTGGGGTCGGGTAAAAATGAGTCCACTGGGGCGGTGTGCAACAGATAGGCGGCGATCAGTGTCATGACGACCAGCGCGCCGATGAGCCATCCGAGGGCATTGTTATTCGGGTCGTTCATGCCCGCTGCCTATTCTGCCCAGGCGATCATGCCTCCGCATCCGTTATTCTCAGTTCATGAGTGACGAACAAGACTTTAAAACGGTGTTGAAGGCAACGCGGCCGTGGTGGATTATCCCGATTCTCGTGCTGTTCGGGGTCGCATTGGCATTGGTGTTGACTGACATCGCACCATTGCGTCAGTTCGCCTACACGGTGTTTTAGGGCTCTACCACCACCCGAGTCGGGTCAGTTCGGCACCAACGGCCTTGGCCATCATGCGGTGACCCTTGGGTGTAAGGTGATTGGAGTCAATAAAGGCGTGGTCGCTCACTTTGTCCAGCATGGATGCAGTGTCGAGGTAGTGCACGTCATCGCCGGACAGGGCCATCTGTTCCATCACCTTTGAGTAATGCCACAAGATTCGTGGATCCGGTCGAACCCCTTCGCTCATAAGCAAGACCTTGATGCCCCGGTCTCGGGCCAACCCAACGATGTGTGCCAGGTTGTCGTGGAGATGCTCGGCAGGAACACCCACTCCGGCCCCTGGGTTCATGCCACGGACCAGCAGTCGCAGCCCTTGAAATAAGCGGATGCGGTCCAATGACGATGACCCTTGCTGAAGGTCGCCTTCCTTCCACGCGTCGTACAGGTCCGAGAATGGGATGGCCGTCGGAAGGTTCTCGTTCACTCCCAGGTAAATGGTCCACACTTCTGCATCGAGGGAGTCGATGTGCCCATCGAGGAATTTTCGCAGGTGAAAGCTGTTCCATCCGCCCACGCCTTGATTGACGACCTCTGTGTTTCCCGGTCCCATGTCCGGGAGCAGGGCCGGATAAAATTCATCGAGAGAGTCGTTTTGGAAGGCGCCGCCGGTAGATGAGGCCCCCAAGCATGCAACCCGTCGCTGGGCTCGCTTGGGCGGAAGCTTGACTGGAAATCCTTTGGCTGGGTACTGCGCGTGAACTCCAGACTCCAGGGCCTCGAATTGGTCGATCAATGTACTCAGAGACCCGGCACCATGCTGGGTGTTGCTGGCATTCCAGAAGGCGCCGACGGACGAAAAGCGCACCATTACCTCGGTACTACCGAGTACGGCGGTTGCCAGTGCCAGTGCCATCAGGTTGTAGTGTCGAAACTCAATCGCGCGCACGTTGACCCAGACCAGGCCGCCCAAGCAAGCCCCCATAATTAACGCGTAGGCCCAGCCCATTGGTGACTGCATGGACCACAGCTGTCCAATGCCCGCAGCGAAGGCGATGCATGGCATCAACGCGACGGGGAGCGGACGGGTCTTTGCCCATCGGGCGGTCCAGCCGATTGCAGCGAGCAAGGCCGCGACAATGGCAGCGACTGTGACGGGGAGCAAGTCCTCTGAGGACTCGACCAAGCGAATGGCCTCTGCGAGGCGTGCGCCGTCAATGGGAAGGAGTACGACGGCTGTGACGGAGCCGATGGCGGTGGCCAGGGCGATTCCAGAGCTGAAGCGTGCCATCAGCAATAGGATTCCCATCCAGGTGACGCCCACCGCCACGCTGCCGAGGATGGCGGTTCGGACGGGCCCAGCGGTGGCTCCATTGGCGGCCGACACATTGGATAGGCTCACCCTTCGCAGCCCGGCAGTGACAGCGGGGTGCCCCCAACCATCCGAAGTAGCGCACGCCATGGTCTGAGTTCCGATCGATGCAGACCAGCCATTGGGTCTCTTTTTCATCGAGACGGCCAGTGGTCCGGCTTCCACCACGTCGAGAGTTCCGGTGCAGCGCATTTCGTGTCCAGCACCATCGAACTGCAAGAGTCGCCCAGCGGGCGCTTTTCCGGCCTCGATCACCAATGCAGATGTGGAGTCAGCGGGCCGGTAGTGAAGGGTGAGGGCCAGTCTCCCGCCTTCCGGTAGGTCGGCCTCGAGGGCGATGGCATCCCCTTGTTCATCCGCGACGAAGCTTTGGTACGCCGACAAGGACCAAGTGTTCCAGGGTTGGGCTCCTGCTGCCAGAATCGCTTGGCTCACGAAGGCCTGGCCCCGCGTGTGACGGCTGAAGCCTTCTGGGGCACTGTGGCGTGCATTGCTACGGCTGAGGCACAAGGTCGTCATCAATGCGACCACGACTGCACACACGCCGATTTGAACCCAAGTCTTCATTCATGCTCCGACTGGGGCTCGTAGCCGGTTGGTGGATTCATCTCGACCATCGTGTGTTCCTTGGAATTTCTCAACGGTCAACCACCCGCTTGAGATGTCTTCCGTTCAGTCGCATCATAGCGCCTTGACTCCATGAGCATGACAGAGACTTGACGCTCAACCTCTTGTGGATGCTCGCCTGGGTGCCGACACTTTAAAGTATGGGTCAGATATCAACGGGTTTGGATTGGGTGGTTGATGTACTGGTTCGCGCCGTCAGTATGTACCTCGGCTTCTATTTGACCGTCTTTCTCGGCGAGCCGCTGTTGGCGACCATCGACGCGTGGACAGGACTCTCACTGTGGTCTTGGTGGCTTCTATTTATTGGTGGCACACTTGCCGGCGACCTGTACTTATTGATTCCAGAAGATCGTTTGGAGCCCGTGGAGTTGGAAGGCTTATCGGTGACTCCGTGGCGCTCGGGTGCCCCATCGATGGGCGGCAGGGTTCGGGTGGGGAGACGGCCCCGTCGGGTGGGTTTTGTCGCGTCAGGAGGGCCGGCGCCCCATCGCCGGGTGCGGTTTGGTCACACTCGGCTTCGTTGAAGTTGTGCCTTCTTTCATGACATCGAGTTAGTGCAGGTTGAGTGGAGGATGTCATGACCGAGGAAAAGAAAGAGCATCAAAACATCTTGCCCGGACAAGGCATCTTGCCCGGTGAAGGCATCTTGCCCGGTGAAGGCATCTTGCCCGGAGAAGGCATCTTGCCCGGTGAAGGCATCCTGCCCGGTGACGGCATCCTGCCCGGTGACGGCATTCTGCCAGGACAAGGGTCCCCTGAGGCCACCGAGGAATAAGTAAACTTAGCTTGTGCGAACTTCAGGGCTCTGCATGCATTTTGCCTCTCCCTCATGCGTCAAAAAAGAAAGGTGTACACGATGAATCAGTTTTCCACATTCCTTGTTGCAGGGTGCCTAAGCACATTGCTGACCGTCCAAGCCCAAGCTCAGGCGAACGGAACCCTGACTGTGGAGCCCTCCATAGTACTGAGGAATTCCAAAGGCAGTTTTCGCTGTGCCTTATTTACCTCAGGTGATGGGTTTCCGAAACAACACGAGAAAGCGGTCATGAGCACGAGTCCAGCCATCGTGGCGGGCCGCGCTGTGTGCCGGTTTAGCGACGTGCCAGTTGGAGCGTATGCGGTCGCCGTATTGCACGATGAAAACAACAACATGAAGATGGACAATGCGCAGACCGGTATGCCGATAGAGGGCTTTGGTGCCAGCAACGATGTGGAGCCGGGCCCAATGTCTCCTCCGAGTTTTACCGACGCCGTGTTTAAGTTCGATGGCAAGGCGCTACAGATGACAGTCTTGGTTCGCTATATGGACGGCACATAGCAGCCCGCTAGCTTGGACGGAGTGGCTCCGTTTCGTGACTCACCAGGCAGCGGTGATGCGCTGGTGGTAGGCGGCCCCAGTGGATGACTCCATGGGGAAGGTGTAGTCGGCTCCCACGTAGCCTGAGTAGCTGTTGTCCCATCCGGTGCCTTCGAAGCTGAATGCGGGCGTATCGGGGATGGATTCACCGTACAGAGCGAAGTAGGCGAAGGGGCAGGTCCAGCCAGCGCCCAGTGCGTACTCGTAGTCTTCCTCAAGCCAGATATCGATGTAGGTCGACCAGAACCAACCGATGCCCACATAGCTTGAGTGGTGCACCGACCAGATTACCTCCCAGTCCGCCCAAGCAGTCGGCCGCTCATATACATAGAAGTCCACGTAGCAATCGAACCCGGTGGACATCCAGACCTCAAATTCTTCTAAGAACACGTCCCGGCTCATCTTGTAGATGTTCGCTCGGAAGGCGTCGTCCTCATAGTAGTAGCTGCTGTCATCCGCCACCTCGTAGGTGCGGCTCACGAGAGATGGGTCCAAGCCATCGCAGTCCGAGTCCACGTCATCGCCGGGGGTCTCGGAGGCCCCTGGGTGGACGGCTGGGTCGGTGTCATCGCAGTCGTATCCCCCGCCGTCTACGCCGCGAAACCCGTCTCCGTCCACATCGAGTAGGTCGATTCCGTCGCAGTCTTGGTCGATTCCGTCGTACGGAACCTCAGTGGCACCTGGGTGCACTCCGCTATCGAAGTCGTCGCAGTCCCAGCCCCCAGCTTCGGCTGATGAGTAGCCGTCTCCGTCGACATCGATGAGGTCGGTGCCATCGCAGTCTTGGTCGATTCCGTCGTATGGGATCTCCGTGGCCCCGGGGTAGAGGTCGTCGTCGTCGTCGTCGCAGTCGGTGGGGTAGGGGCTGCCATCGCCGTCGACATCGATGAGGTCGGTGCCATCGCAGTCTTGGTCGATTCCGTCGTATG
>CAWVVG010000229.1:0-6086 GCA_963932775.1 uncultured bacterium | reverse complement strand
TCATCGCCTTTGGGGGCGGGCATCATCACCTGAAGGGCAGTCTGAGAGGTGCCCACCTTGTTCACGAAAAAGAAGCGGCCCTCTCCTTGGTGGAGCGGTGGTGCGGGCACTGCCAGGAGACTGGTGCCAGCGGGCTTCCAGTCGCCAAAGCCGGCCTCGAGTTTTGCCAGTAAGTCGGTGGTCTGGACATCGCCGGACACCACGATGGATGCGTGATCGGAAACGATGCGACTGGCCCAAGAGGTCTTGATTCGCTCGAGGTTTATGTCGTCAATCGAGCGCAGAGTTCCGCCGACTGGGTGGCTGAGGGGGTGGTCTGCGCCGAAGTATTCCCGGTCCATGACCCATCCCGCGACCGTCTTTGCATCGTCGGTGGCTTCGGTCAGTTGGCCGACCCGAATCTCTTTGACTCGGTCGAGGTCGCCTTGGTCAAATCGGGGTCGTAAAACCATATCTGAGAGCAACGAAAGACCGGCATCCAGGGTCTTGGTCTGGGAGTCCAGATAGACCACAGTGGAGCTGTCAGTGGTGTTTACATCCAAGCCCAGTGCGAGCTGCTCGACCGCTCTGGCGAAGGACGTGGCATCCAACTCGCCCGCACCCTGATTGAGCATCTCGTCGGCGAGGCTTGATGTGCCCCATGCTCCCTTCGGATCCGCGGCCGAACCGCCAGGAAATACCATTCGAAGGCTGATCAAAGGAAGGCCCGGACGCTCCACCACCCACACTGTGATGCCGTTGGAGAGTTGGTGTTCCGTCGGGGTTGGGGGGGTATAGTCGGGGGCTGCTGGAACAGCGGGGGCTTGGGAGAGATCGAGCACAGGGGCCTCTGGGGTATGGGCGCAGGCGAGGGCAAGCCACAAGGGGTTCACTGGTCACCTCCAGTGGACGGTCGGACCCGGAGAACGCAACGCCGTTCACGGGAGAGGGTGGCTGCGGTGGCTTTTACCACCTCCGCAGTGATGTGGCGGTATCGCTCCAAGTCTTGGTTGACAAAGTTCGGGGTTCCCGCGAGGTAGTGGTATCGGTTTAAGGCGCTGGCTCGCTGGTCCAAGGCCTCGATATCACCGATGAACGATGCTCCCAGTTGATTCTGGACTCGCTGGAGCTCCTCGTCTGTTGGACCCTCTGATGCAAGACGGTCGATGTGGGCCTGCATGGATTCCTCTAGGTCTTCCAGGGTCGTGGCCTCAGTGGGCTTTCCTGTGACCAGGAACACACTGCCCAATAGTTGTGAGTACTGCGCAGCACTCACTTCGATGGCTGCACTGCGCTCATTGATCAGGTCTTCGTACAGGCGGCTGGAACGGCCATTGCCTAAAATGGATGCCACTACATCGTAGGCGGCATCTCCTTCTTGAAGGGCTGCGGGCGTGTGCCAGGCGAGAACGGTCAGCGGAATCTGCACATTGTCGGTGGTCTCTACCACCGACTGCTGGGGTGCATCGAGGAGGCTGGGCTTGGTTCGCTCTGGCAGTGCAGTTCGCTTCAAGTCTCCAAAATACTGTTGGACCCACACACGGGCTTGCTCGGACTCGAAGTCGCCTGCGATTACCAAGCTTGCATTGTTGGGCACGTACCAGGTATCGAAAAAGCGAACCACATCGTCCACGGTGGCGGCCTGGAGGTCCTCATGGGTACCGATGACCGTGTGTCCATACGGGTGCTGAGGAGGGTACATGGCGGGTGACATCGCCTCCCAAATGACTCCGTAGGGTGTGTCTTCTACCGACTGACGCCGCTCATTTCGAACGACATCGCGCTGAAGGTCCAGCTTCTCTTGTGTCATGGCACGCCCAAGGTCGCGCATGCGGTCGGACTCCATCCACAAGAAGGTCTCGAGCAGATTGGATGGTCCCGCTTCGTAGTAGTCGGTGGCATCTTCGGACGTCCACGCGTTGTTCCAGCCGCCGTAGCTCTCCATTCGTTCGTCAAAGCCAGACTCAGGCAGGTTCACGGTGCCCATGAACATCAGGTGCTCGAACAGGTGTGCGAATCCAGAACGGCCGACTTCCTCGTCCTTGGAGCCGACGCCGTACCAGAGGTTCACGACAACCTGCGGAAGGCTGTGATCTTCGTGGAGGATCACATTCAAGCCATTGTCGAGCTGGAATTGTTCGTGAGGGATGTCAATGGCGTGGGCGGGCATTGTGGCGACTAAGATTGCGGGTAGCACATCGGCTCCTGGTTTGGCCTTGAAGCTATCCCGTCCATTTCAACGGTGCTGGACCCATTGGCGTGTTTCCTCGCACCGTTGTACCCATAAAAACATGGAGCATTACCAGACCGACTGTCGTTATTTCACTGGATACCGCCCGTGCGGTGTGGGTGAACGGTGTGAAGGGTGTGAGCACTTCGTACGGGCAGACCCCGAAATATTGCTGATCAATCTGGATGCCATGGGCGACGTGTTGCGTACTACAGCACTATTGCCCGCGATACGTAGGCTCCATCCCAACGCTCGAATCACCTGGCTCACACGTTCTGTTTCGGCTCCTTTGTTGCGGGGAAATCCAGACGTGGACCGGGTGCTTGAGCTGGGTGTCGAGGCCGATATAGTCTTGCGAAGACTACACTTTGACCTTGTATTGAATGCGGACAAGAGCATGGTCGCGGGCGCGGTTGCTGTTTCTGTACAGGCCAAGGAGCGGCGAGGATTTGGCATCGACGAACGAGGAGGCATCTTTCCTTTGAATGAGTCAGCGCAGCACCTGTTCGAAATGGGCCTGGATGATGCCCAGAAGTTCTTCGGAAATCAACGAACTGCTCCTGACTTATTGGCTGAAGCACTGGGGTTTGAGCATTGTCGAGACGAGTATTGGCTGGGGGGGCTGACCCCGTCCGAAAAGCCAAAGCGCGGGTTGGGATTTAACACTGGTTGTGGGCCTGAGTGGCCGTTCAAGAAGTTGAGTGGAGCCGTTACATCTGCTGTGATTCGGCAGGTTTTTGAGGTGACCCAAGAGCCTGTTTTACTATTGGGTGGGCCTGCCGAGGAGGCGGAACATCAGCGCTTGGTGGACGAACTGGGAGATGCGGTCGAGGCTACACCACTAAAGGGTGGTGTCCTGGTGGGTGCGGCGGAGCTGGACCGGTGTGATGTGGTGCTCTCTGGAGACTCACTTGGCATGCACATGGCCATCGCACTTGGCAAGCATGTTGTGGCCTGGTTCGGGGTCACCAGCCCGCAAGAGATCGACTTGTATGGCCGTGGCATCAAGGTGCTGGCAGATGTGGGCTGCGCTCCATGCTGGAAGCCCCAATGCAATCAAGATGTGCCCTGCGCTGACAGTATGGACCCAGACGTCTTGGCCGCAGCGGCCATCGACTGCTTGACTGCATGCAGAGAAGGGCGCGCGCTGAATGAGGTCCGGGGTGCCAGTTGGTGGCGGCCCCGCTGATTACTCGTCGTTGTTTGGGTCGATGACTTCGACTTTCTCGCCCTCGATTAAGTCTGGGTCCTCGGCTGCCTTCACATATTCATCGGGAAGGGCTTCATCGGACGCCTTTTCTTCTTCCACGTCGACATTGGGTTCGACCTCTGCCTCATCGCCGTCTGGGGTCTGCTTGAGCGCCTTCTTTGAAGCCTTGTCCGTCTTGGACTTCTTTTTGGACTTCTTTTTCTTCTTCTTCGTAGCGCTGTTGGATTCCATATCGCTGTCGGATTGGAGTTGAACCAACATGGATTCGGCGAACTCCTGGTCTACTTCCGCGCGACCTGCTGGACCCATCACTCGCTCGATGCTCACGTTCTCGATGCGGTCGCCTGGAAGAAGCGTGCGGGCCACTGACAGCCCCGACACAATCTTGCCGAAGACGGTGTAACGATCGTCGAGATGCGGTTGCGGGGCGAGGGTCATGAACCACTGGCTGCCACCTGAGTCGCGGCCGTTAAGGGCCATCCCCACTGTGCCGGCTTCGTAGCGGAGCGCATTGATTTCGTCGGGAATGGTGTGGCCGGGGCCACCCCAGCCATCGCCTCGTGGGTCGCCTCCTTGGGCCACAAAGTCTGAGATGACCCGGTGAAAGGGGAGGCCGTCATAAAATCCAGAATCAGCCAAGCGGGCGAAGTTCGCAACCGTCAATGGCGCGTGCTCTGGATACAATTCGACGATGATATCGCCCCTGGCGGTGGTGACTACTGCGGACTGGATCTCATGGAGGGCTACAGCATCGACCGGGCTCGGACTGTGTTCAAAGAAGTTGGGCCAGGCCCCCAAACACTTGGCCAGTTCAACTCCTGCGGATCGGACTCCGGGGTCTTCGTGTCCAAGCAGCGCAGGCAGTAGGACCCGGGCGCCTTGACTGCCCCGTCGCCGGGCAGGCTGACCCTCGTACAGTGTCTTCAATGCCAAGACCGCATTGTGCACCAAGATCGGGTCATTGCTGGTTCCCGCAAGGTTGAGCAGCACCGTCTCGGAATTCTTATTTGGGTGGTCTTGAAGCCAGTCAGCGACTGCAGCTTTGACCATATTGTCTGGAGAGTTCAGGAGTGAGAGCGCCCGAACCAAGGAGACGCGATCTCCCAGTATTCGTTGTGCTGCTGCCATCCGGACCATGCCTTCTGGGTCGGTGGTGGCCAGGTGAAAGAGGTTTCTTGGGTCCACCGCATTGGTTGTGGCTGCCGCCCGAATCTGGGTGTCCCGGTCCTCTGACATGTACATGCTCAGGCTTGGGAGCAATCCCGTCTGCACGCGGCTGTACCGCTCCGTATCGGTTTCCCACCAGAACTTGGGAAGCTTTAGTGCCTTCAGTGCGACCACTGCCCGAGCCAAATCCGGATCGACGGTCTCGCCATCGTGGCGGGGGCTCTTGAGATCCATGCCGGCCTTCACAATGGGACCGAGGAGCTCAAGTCTGGCCAGGGTAGAAATCTGGCCCACAGCTTCAATGGCCGCGAGGCTCACTTGCGGTACAGGGTCACTCATTAGTGTGACCACGCCCGGCCAACCGCTGTATACCGCGGCCCTCGCTGCCGAGATGCGAACCGTAGGCGATGAATGGTTCTGGGCTTGTTCCAGGACTTCCTCGACACCGTCGAGCTTTGCGGATGCTCGGATCAAAAGAGCCTTGATGTCGGCATCGTATTCAGACTTCGCGGCGTCGATAATCGTTTCGCTAATCCCAGCCGTTAAGCGACGGGGTGCGATGCGAGCCAGGGCAAATGCGGCTGCATACCGAATCGCCGGGTCGGTGCGCCGACTTTGTTGTGAAAGAATTTCCACGACGCGCTCGATTCCCACCGCATTGATGCCGCGCACAGCCATCTGACCCAAGGCGTTGGCGGCCGCAGCGACCTCCTCGGCAGTATGGTGCCGGTCGATGGGCTCTTGAAGTACTTCCACCAAGGTGTCGATGTCCCAGCCGTCTCCAACCATGCCCAGGGCCCGGTAGATGTCGGCTCGAATGGACTGGTTCGTCTCAACTGAGAGCCGCTTGTGCAGGTATCGGCCCGTGCCGGGCAACTGGCCAAGCGCGTGTATGGCTGCGGACCGGACCGCCGGATCTTCATCACCCAGGAGCATGGACAGGGAGTCCACAGCCCGGCCATCGCGGATGCGTCCCAAGGACAAGGCTGCTCGCGCACGAACCTCCGAGTTTTCATCGGCAACGAAGGGCGCCAAATCGTTCGGGTTCACCCGCAAGGATTCAAGGCGGACAAGCATGGCTTCCGTCCGCGGGGGAACGGCAGCAAACGCAACAGAGATCAGCAGGGAGATGAGCACCATGCCATCCTATCGGACGTGGATGAGAAGTTGTTGAAGGAAGCGCTCGCAGGCGCGCGATCTCGTGGCCAAGTCAAGGCCCTGGGTCGGAGGTTTGACACAGAGCCCGAGGTCCGGGCTCTTGCGGACCGCGTGGCTCAATCGCGCGGCATCGAGGATGCTGCAGCGCTGGATGGCAAGCGTTTGGTGCGTACCTTGCTCGACAGGTCGAACGATGCTCGAGTGCGGACCAACCCGATTCATAGGGACGAAGAATTTGAGTGCATGCACTGCTCGTTGTCGGTGACACGGGGCGGGGCGCAGGTGCGAGATCACTGCCCACACTGCCTGCATGGGAAACATGTGGACAATGTCCCGGGCGAT
>CAWVVG010000228.1:0-6091 GCA_963932775.1 uncultured bacterium | reverse complement strand
TGGCGAAGAAAACCTTGCCGACATCGGGACGCAGAGCTTCACTGGCGATGTGGAGCTCCCTGGTCGATTCTACTACCTCTGGTCATCCAGCGATCCCCAGCTGCCACGGGCGAGCATGGAACCCGCAGCGGCGGCTTTGGACGGTAGGCTCGGTGTGGTGGTGCACGACACTGGCACCCAAGGCCATGTTCTGAGCAACAGCGACATCGATCTGGCTCGAGAAATAGTGAACGTCCTTTTCGCCGAGTAGTCTCGGGTCAGTCGTCGTCACCGCCACGCATAAAGAATGGTCGCTTCTTCGAGAAGTCAACGGGCATTCCCTTGCGGATCTCATCCAACAGCTCGAGGGTGATCACTGCATGGCCTTGCTTGCGTGCGTAATCTTCCGTGCGTTGAATCACGACTCCCCGCACAAAGGATGGGATTCGCTGCATTCTGGCTTCGGCTTCGGGGTCCCACCGCAATCCTGGCTCCACAAGCGTGCCATAGGTCGTATCCTTTGAGACTATGACTGGGATGGAGCCATCGGGTTCGTACGCACACGAGTCATCGGACCCCATGACATCACCGGTATTGGCGAAGGCCCGGGCGCGGCACCCGCCACACACATCTCGGTACTCACAAGAGCCACACTTCCCATTGAACGATCGGGCTCGAATGGTCTGAAACAACGGCGCCTGCTCCCAGACTTCACGAAAGGACTGGGTCCGCAGATCGCCGGCGACCTCAGGTAGGTACGGGCACGGTGTGAGCTTTCCATCCGGCGTGATCCGGCAGTACTGAACCCCACAAGGACACCGGGTGCTGTAGTTGGTGAGCGGAGAGTCCGGTGCGTCTTGGTGGACGACCCTCATCAGCGCCGGCTGGCACTTTGAGCGCACCAACATCTTTCCACGCATCTCTTTTTCAAGCTCGACCAGTTCACGCAGGATGGCCTCGTTGTCCGAAGCGGGAAGCTCTCGCATCTCCTGTCCACGACCGGTCTCAACCAGGAAGTACAGGTTGAATGACACCGCCCCTTTCTCCATGGACCATCGAGCGAGGTCTGCGACCTCGTGTTTGTTGTCTGCGGTCACCGAGGTCTGAACGATAAAGTCCATTCGTGCATCCCGCAGCCGCTCGATGGCTGCTGTGGTCTGCTCCAATGCACTGGAACCATGTCGAAATGCGTTGTGTCGTTCCGCATTCAGCGAATCGATGCTGACCGCCACACCGGTCACGCCGGCCTTCTGCAGCGAACGAATCCGTGCCTCGGTAAGGCCCGTCCCGTTGGTTCCAACCACTACAGTCGCCCCTCGACTCGAGGCGTACTCAGCGATTTCCTCCAGGTCTTTTCGCAGAAGAGGCTCACCGCCGGTAAGCACGAACATCGGACCCGGGTTGATTTCCAAGATCTCGTCGGTGATGCGCTTGACCTCATCCAAGGTGAGCTCACCATCGGTGGGTTGCCATGGCCCAGCGGAGATGTAGCAGTGGTCGCACGACAGATTGCAGCGCTTGGTTAAATTCCACGCGATTACATGTGGAATTGCCGCTGTCGGGCTGGATACCGCTTGGATCGCACCTTTTCGGGCAGTCCATGCAGCCTCATCTATGGTCAGTGATCGTGCCATGACGGGTCCCCTATCCCGAAGAGAGGGTTGCTTGATGTAAGGTGTCTGAACAGCGCACTAAAAGGCACCCAAAACCCCGACTGATTCCAATGTTTGCAGACCACGATCTTCACCCCTTAAGCCCACCTGAAGATGACTCTACCAAGCCATGGATGCGGGGTGCATCGGCCCGCAAAGGAAACTGGTCCGAGGTCTTAAAGCACACCTCCGACTCGATTCGTACCCTTGAGGCCACAACTGAACATCACGGTGATCGACTGTTTCTGTCTCGGCTCGGCAAGGACATCCGGGCCGATGACATGAAGCTCCCGGCGTTCCCGCCTTCCGCCAAGATGGTCCACCACCTTCTGAAACGAGACATCGCAGATGCATTCAAATTCGCAAAGCTTATCGAGACCGACTCCGCGATGGAGCATGCTGTTTGGTACCAAGCAAACTCTGTCCAATACAGCCGACCAGCAGCCAGCTTGCGGGGCGCTATCGCCCGTCTGAGTCAAAATAAGACATGGCGCTTGATCACCCGCGTGGGCATCGAGTCGGCAGTCTGGCACGTACCCCACATGCAGCACTGGGTGAACCAGCAACGGCTGCACTCGGTCGTGGTGGCGGAGCTGGCGGCGCACCTCTCCACCAACGAGTTTGGGCCCGAATACATGGCCGGCCTACTTCATGGAGTCGGACGCCTCAGCGTGTACCGAGCAGCGGTTCGCCACCGCGGAAGCCCGGCGCCTCGGGCCGACTTTGTGGCCAGCACTTCGGATAAGCTCTACACCAGCATCGGAGCACTGATCGCCCGCAACTGGAATCTCGATCCCGTAGTTACAGCCGCCATCGCTCACCACAACGGCCCGACAGGAGCGGATAGCGAAGGACGGAAAACTGCGTGGATGGTGCACCTCGCAAACATCATCGCTCACACCGCCTCAGCGGAAGCCACGGGAGTCGATACCGAGGGCCGTAAACACTTGAAACAACTCAAGGGAATTCAATTTGATATCGAGGGAGCCTTCGATTTAGCCCACGATATAATCAGCGAAACCGAAGCCTTTCACGCCGCCCAAGAAGCGGACACTGAGGAACAGTCTGGGTAACATTCGTTCGACTTCGACATTGCACTTGGGCCCGCGCCCAGGGTAGAATAGATGACGCCCTGGGGGGGGGTAACGAATGACTCAAGACCGCCGGCTCCACTATCGAGTGTCACCAAACGCCGAGCGCGAAGTCGTCATCACTGTCATCACCGATGACGGGCTGGCACACCGGGTAGCGGTAATCGACATTAGTGCAGGCGGCGTGGCCTTGGCCGTGGATGCCAAGATGAGCCTGCCTGTTGCCGAGTCGGAGCTCATCACGATTCGGTTTGAGTCGAAAAAGATAGGGTCCATCCTTGATATCCCATCCCAGATCCGCCACATCAAGACCTTGGACGACCAAAAGGTGGTGGTGTACGGCGTCGGTTTCGTCAATTGGTCGACCCACCGAAATGATCTGACACCCAAGCTCCGCGCCCTGTTTAACGAACGGGAAGCCGTCCGAGTCGACCCACAGGACAACCAGGAAATAGAGGTCGAGCTCGTGCTTTCCGGAACAGGAAGCATCGTGACCGGTTTGCTTCGGGACGTCTCGATGTTGGGGATTGGAGTGTGGGTCAGTTCATTCGAAGAAACGCCACCGATGCCAGGCGATGATGTGACCTTGAGCCTCACATTGCCCAACCACGAGACACCGATGCAGATTCTAGCAACGGTGCAGTACCGACAGCCTGCAGGCGATCAGACTCGAATTGGCCTGGAAATTGGCGCTTCGAGCATCCAACCGACGACCACTCATGAAAAAACGCTGACGAGCTACGTGATGGCCCGACAGCTCGAGACTGCACGCCTCGACAATGAACGACGCCAGGCATTGTTGGCACACTACCCTGCGCGTTAGATGACGCCCTATGGCGACCCTATACACTAAAATTCCCCGCGCTGTGTTGTGGCTACTGAAAGGATCTGACTTCGAAGTCGGAGGTGCGGGTGGTGACACTGAGCCCTCCCACTGGGTCGAGCTTGGTTCCTTCTACATTAGCCGCGGGCCCATCTCAAATGAGCATTTTGAGGCCTTCATGCCTGGGTTCAGTCGCGACCCAACCAGCCCAGGAGACAACGACCCGGCCGTCGGAGTGAGCTTCATTGATGCCACCGCTTACGCTGCCTGGTACGCCGAGCTATCCAACAAAGCATTCCGTCTCCCGACCGAAGCCGAGTGGGAATATGCCGCCAGTGCAGCGGGAAAACAAACCTACCCCTGGGGAGATGATGCCAAACGCAGCGATCGCTACGCCTGGACAAAGGAAAATGGCCAAGGCATCTGCCACCCGGTAGACACTCCAACCCCAAGCAAGACTGGCCTGTACGGGATGATCGGAAACGTCTGGGAGTGGACGTCATCGGCCTACCGCGCCTACCCCATTGTCGATGGAGACGGACGCGATGATGCCGCGGGGGATGAGCCTAGAGTGATCCGAGGCGGGAGCCATGCCCAATCCATTGCTGAGCTCAGCTGTACCCGACGAGAGGCCCGCCCCCCCACCACCCGCTCTGCACGGATCGGTTTTCGAATTGTACGCGGGCTGTGAACCATGGTTCCAGAATCCTCCACACTTGAGGCTTTGGATTGGCCCGTTTTACGGCAGGCCCAGTCTGAACTGTGCCTGACACTGCGTGGAAAGGACAAGGTTGAATCCAATGACTTCGCGGCCAACGTAGCAGAGACCACTCAGCGATACGCTGGGGTCCGAGAGCTCTGGCTGCTCGATGACACGGGCCAGCAGCCGCCCATCAAGGCCATCCATGAAGTGGCCCCCGTCGCCGTCCGCGCATCAAAGGGTGAAGCGCTAGAGCCCCATGAGTTGGTCGCAGTCGGGCAATCCATGCGGGCGATGGCCAACCTCAGTCAGTGGGTCAACGGACGAGAGCAAGCCATCCCGGTCCTCACTGAGCTGGCGGCACCCATCGACATCGATGTGTTTACCGTAAACAACCTCGAAGACAGCTTCACACCTGCCGGTGAACTCTCCGACAGTTTTTACCCGGAACTGAAGCGAATTCGCAGTCGGATGGAGCAGCTCAAGGTCCAGGTTCGCAGCACCCTCGACCACATGCTGAGCGACCCCACGCTCGAAGACCTCTTTCATGACCGGTACATCACGGACCGTGGTGGGCGATTGGTGATTCCCGTCAGAGTCCAAGCGCGGAGACGACTGGGCATCGTGCATGACACCTCACAGTCGGGAGAGACTGTATTCGTTGAACCGAGCGCTGTTGTCGATCAACAGAACGAGCTCAAAGGCCTGGAGGCGGAGTGGCGTCGCACCGTGGCTCGAATCCTGGCCAGTCTCTCGAAAGAAGTGGGCGATCTACACGAGGCCATTGAGCACAGCTTGGCCGCCTCTGCAGAGATTGACCTGGCGCAATCCCGGGCACACCTCGGGCGACGACTCAATGCCACCGTTCCCACCGTCGGCTCGAGGTCGGTAGTCGGCCTCAAGGTCGCCCGCCATCCCATCTTAGCCCTGCGCGGTGTCGAGGTCATTCCCAACAGCCTGACCGTAAATGACCAGCGCTGCGGCATCGTCCTGACCGGCCCCAATGCTGGAGGAAAAACCATCACCCTCAAGACCCTCGGCTTGATGGCACTGATGGTGCGGGCGGGTCTGCCCATTCCGGCGGAAGATGACAGCCGCCTGGATTGGATGGACCCCATTTGGGCGGTAGTCGGTGACCAGCAGGACGTCTCTGGGGACCTATCCACCTTCTCCTCCCACCTGGTTGCCCTGAGGGTTGCCATCGAGCGGGCGAGACCGGGTGCGCTGGTCTTGCTGGACGAGATCGCGATTGGCACCGACCCAAAACAAGGTGCTGCGTTGGCTCAGGCTGTCGTCGAGCACCTGGTAGGGGCTGGGGCTCGCACCATCGTGACAACCCACTACAACGAGCTGAAAGAACTGGCAGCGGAGCACCCCAAGATGGCCTTGATGGGTGCGGTGTTCGCCGATGGCCGTCCCACCTTTCGGATGGAGCCCGACCGAGTGGGTCGCTCCCATGCGCTGGCTGTGGCGAGGTACATGGGCTTGGAAGACTCCGTGATCGAGCGTGCCGTAGCGCTGCTGGACAGCGAAGCCCGTCGAATGGACGACCTGCTCACCCAGATTGAGACGGAGCGTGAGGTGGTTCGAACCACACGCGAGGAGATCGTGGAGCAGTCCCGGTCAATGGAGTTTGAACGGGCCCGACTCGACCAACGTGAGACCCGGCTGAATGCGCGTCGAGACAAAGAAGACGCCGCAGATAGGGCTGCAGCGAGAGAGCGACTGAAGGTCCAAGAGAGAAAGATAAAAGAACAACTCAAGGCCCTGCAACATCAGCCATCTATGCGGGCTGCCCATGCCGTACTTCATGAAGTCAAGCACGCTCAGGGCCAAGTGGCGAACC
>CAWVVG010000227.1:0-6098 GCA_963932775.1 uncultured bacterium | reverse complement strand
TGATCAAGCGCGAGAAACGATTTCTCGCCCATGTCGCATTGCCCGATGGTTCGGCGGTGATCGCCCACTGCCCCAACACTGGCTCCATGAAGACCTGTGCCGAACCGGGCTGGCCGGTGGCCATCAGCCCTTCCACCAACCCCAAGCGCAAGCTGGCATGGACCCTCGAACTCGTTGAGCCCGACACAGGCCCGATACTCGTCAACACCGCACGGCCAAACCACATCGTCCGCGAAGCCCTGGGCGAGGGCCTCATCGCAGAGCTCTTGGGCTACACACAGATTCGGCCAGAGGTGAAGTACGGGGAGAACAGCCGCATCGATCTCCTCTGCACACACCCCGACCGACCCGATTGCTACGTGGAGATAAAGAACGTGACGATGCTCGCGGAGCCCGGCACAGCTGCGTTCCCTGACTCGGTGTCCAAGCGGGCCTCCAAGCACATGCGAGAGCTCACCGAGATGGTCCACCAAGGACATCGAGCAGTGGTGTTCTTCTTGGTCTCTCGGGGGGGAATCGAGTGCATGCGACCCGCAGATGAAATCGATCCCACATATGGTGAAGCCCTCCGCGCTGCGCTGGATGCAGGAGTCGAGGCCCTGGCTTACCGCCTGAACTTCGACAATGACACGCTCACTGTGAGTCACCGCGTCCCAGTTCAACTGTGAGGCCCACATTGCAGCTGAAGCGCTGCCGCCTTCAGACCCCCTTGGGCGAGCTCATGCTCATGGCGTCACCCAAGGGCCTGGTATCGCTTCAATGGGAGGACAGAATGGAGCCCATGGACCGCCACTTGTCGCGACACCTCGGCACTCGCCTGGTCCAAGACGTGACGGACATGCCGGGAATCTCTGACAACTTGATCGCCTATGTCCAAGGCGACATCCACTCCCTTATAGGAGTCCCGGTCGACCCACCGGGCACCGCATTCCAGCGGACTGTCTGGACGGCGCTGTGTACCATTCCGGTGGGCAGTACGTGGTCCTACGCCCAGCTGGCTTCTGCAATTGGCAGGCCCACTGCAGCCCGAGCTGTAGCCAACGCCAATGGCAGCAACCCCATTCCAATTGTGATTCCATGCCACCGTGTCATCGCCTCAGACGGCGGCTTGGGTGGGTTCTCGTGTGGTATTCACCGCAAGCAGTGGCTGCTCCGCCATGAAGGCAGCCTCACGGGTTGAGCAGCACCCAGATCTTACCGGCCTCGGTTTGCAGGTCACCCTGCCACCCACTCACGAGGAGGTCCGGTAGACCATCGCCGTTCACGTCGCCAATCCCCCCGACCTTGTACCCAGCAACATCGCCCTCGGCTTCGCCCACCCAGCTGGCATGAGCCTCGCTCAGGCTGTACGTCCCTGGACCTCCCAGCAGACCCATTCGTATCAAGTAGGCCTTGCCCACATCGATCTTCATCTCGGACTCCAAGCCATATCGGAACGCTCCGACCATGAGGTCCGCCACACCATCCATGTCCACATCACCAGCGGGCCCAGCGGAGAATCCAGCCCACTGTTCAGCGCCTTCACCAGTGAACCCGTAGCTGGCCTCAGAGATATTCCGAGTCTGCGGTGAGGCCATGTCCTGTGCAGTGGCGACGTAGACCTTGCCCGCATTTTCCCCGGATTCATCGTTGCCGAAGGAGCCCGTGATGAGATCATCCAGTCCGTCCCCGTCCACATCTCCGACCCGGCTTGTGCCGTAGCCCATGGCGTCTGCGTCTGCCTCCGCCAGCCAGGCTCGGTCAATGTCTCCGAGCGCAACGGTTCCGCCCGGCGCTGGCAGTTCACCCGCGGTGACCACGTACAGCTTTCCGGACCCACTCTGACCCGTGGGGGTGGCCCCATCGCCGACCTCTTTGTTGAAGAAAGCTACGATCAGCAAATCGCCCAGGCCGTCGCCATCTACATCCCCTGCCGAAGCCGTGACGTACCCGGCCTCATCTCCGGAATGCTCGCCCTCGAAGATGAAATCAGCCGCACCCACATCCATGGTCATCTCATCCTCTATGGAGCTCCCGAGCACCACGTACGCTTTTCCGGTGGAGTCGTTGCTGCCATAGGCACCGAGCACAATGTCCTGAAGACCGTCGGCGTCCACATCGCCAGCAGATGCGACGGTGTGGCCAAGAAGATCGAAGGCTTGCTCACCCAGAAACTGGATGGGCGCATCCCCCAAGTCAAGGCGACCCCCCTCTGGTCCCAAGCGGTGGCCGGGTACCAAGAAGACCTTCCCAGCATTGTAGCCCGCCTCATTGGATCGATAGGCACAGACGAGAATATCATCAAGGCCGTCTCCATCCACGTCCCCAGCAGTGTTGAGGGAGTGTGCGGTCCAGTCGCCGTGGCATAGCTCACCCTCCTCCATGTCTACGCCATCCTCTCCACAAGGAGGCTCTGCGCCCCCATTCTCGCCGACCAAGTGCCAGTCAGCATCGCTGAGCGGGATGTGACGAGTGGCACCGAGGCTGGCGCCGAACATCAAATACGCTTTGCCAGCGGTGTTGCCCGCCTCGTCATTCCAGTACGCCCCGATCAGGAAGTCTGCGCGGCCGTCGCCGTCCACATCGCCCGCCCGTGAGGCATAGCCACCGGCCCCATCACCCGCGGCTTCACCGGTGAAGTAGTAGTCCGACGTAGCCAGAGACTGCTCGGTCTCCGACCACGGTGACGGCAACAATCCAATGGCGACCTCAGTTGTACTGGATGGGCCATTCTCTTGGCCATCGGAGGGCGTGACGGAGCAGGTCCAGACGGTGCCTTCTTCCAGGCGAGCCCCCTCAACGGTCGCCCCCTCCACAGAGTCGCCATCTTCACTCGACCAGGCGAAGGTGTACACAACTGTATCACCATCCAGATCAACGGAATCACTACTAATAATGCAGCTTATGGGCGCGCCACCTGCCCTTGGATTCAAAGGAAGCACACCGATGCCCGGGGCGGTGGGGGGGGTGTTGATGACCACCCCGGTGTCTGGTCCAACATCTTCAATCGGCACACACCGGCCCTGATCATCCGTGCCGAAACCTTCGACACAGGGATTGCCCTTGTCGGCACAAGCCCAGATCAAGAGTGGCCATGCCCACTTCACTCTGATGGCGCCAGGATCAGGTAGGCCAACCCAGCTCCGGAAGAGTCTGTCTCGCCAGCTTCGAAATTACTGCCCTGCCACGCACCAAGGAGGACGTCGTCGAGGCCGTCGCCGTTGACATCCCCCGCACTGCTCACCGTGTAGCCAGCCTCATCCAGTCGTTCCTCGCCGATGAACCGCATGTCAGCGTCCGCCAGGTCAAAGACACCCCCGGACACCGATTTACCCAGCACCAAGTAGGCATACCCCAGCCTATCTCCTGCATTTCGAGCACCGATCAACAGATCGGCACGTCCGTCTCCGTCCACCTCGCCGGCGGGCGCAATGGTCCGGCCAGCGTGGTCAGACCAGTTCTGGCCCTGAAATATGACGTCTGCTACGTCCGCCGATTGCAGCGACGGGCCCAGACTGGATCCGTAGATCAAGTACACCCGACCCCGATCATAGTCCGAGGTGTGGGCTCCAAACATAATGTCTGCCAGGCCATCACCGTCCACATCGCCAGCACCGGCCGCTTGGTAGCCCAGCCAACCGCCTTCGGCCGAACCGTAGTAGGCAAAGTCTGCATCTGCGAGGGATCGCACCTCGCCGGGCGTGCCCAGCGAAGCCCCCAAGAGCACGTAGCCCTTGCCGCCCTCTAAGGCGCCAGTGCCGTTAATCCGCGCGCCGACGACGACGTCTTGGAGACCATCGCCATCCACATCGTAGGCTGCGCGCACCGCGTGCCCTGCCGCATCCTCCTCGGCTTCGCCCAGGTACATATACTCATTCTCTCCAACCGTGCGTTCGCCACCTATGGCCATACTGCTGCCCGGTACAATGTAGACCTTTCCGGTATTCGGACCCGACGATGCATGCCCATAAGAGCCCATCACCAGGTCTCCAATTCCATCGCCATCCATGTCCCCAACCGCACCCATTGAGTGCCCAAGCCGATTGTTCTCGGCTTCACCCACAAAGGTCAGATCGGCTCCTGCCAAGGAGCGCACTCCCGGCTCCGACAGACTGGACCCGAACACCACATAGACCCGCCCCACATCCTCCGTTGGATTGTCGTTGCGGTATCCACAGATCATCATGTCATCGAGACCATCCCCATCGATGTCACCACCGGCAGCCGTCGCATGACCGGCTTCTTCGGTCGCCATTTGTCCGGTGAAGGCGATGGGGAAGTCGGCCAACTGATAGTCTCCTGGGCCACTGCTCAGGTCGGCTCCACGAACCAGGTAGACCTTTCCGGCAAGTTCGCCCCCCTCCCCATTGAAGTAGGCAGGAACCAAGAAATCAGCCAGCCCGTCGGCATCCACATCGCCGACATTGCTCACGCTCGCACCGGCCCTGTCTCCCAAGTTTTCCCCAAAGAAGCGAAAGTCCGATTCGCCGAGGTCATAGGTCCGCCCAGCCCAGCCCGTAAATGAGCCATGGACCCGCACCGATTCCGACACTTCGGGGGACCAGTCCTCGCCGTCATAAGCGGAGACCACACAAGACCACTCGTCTCCTGCGAACAACCACTCTGCGGATACCTCGCTGGGGTCAGGCGGTGGCTCTGGGACCAGGTCACCGGTGTCAAAAGACTGGGGTGAGTCGCCGCCGTCGGTGGGTGGAGGTGGGGGCCCGGCCGCCCAGACTTCTCCGTTCCGCTTCCACTCGAGCTTGTAGGTGATTGCGTCTTCATCGAAGTCGCCCACCCCGGTAATCTCACACCTCAGGCCATCAATCTGCGCGAACGGATCCGATGGAGAGACCTTGATACCTGGAGACGGTGGCGGTGTGTTCTGAATGATGATGGTATTCGATGGCTTTCCTGATCCGTCGCCGTCGAGGGGTTCCACCACCAAGCTAATGGCCTGCCCTTTATCGAAATACTTCCAGCCATGGAGGTGGTTGGCGGTGCCGGTCGACTCCACGCCGTCCACGAACCACCGATAGCGGACCGGGTAATCCTCCCACGGCAGGCCGGTGTCTACCCGGTCGCCATCCAAGACCACAAACGATGAAATGGAGTCATTGGTGCGGGCCGTTTCAGGTCCGATGACTACATCTTGAACTACGCCGTCACTGGTAACTATGGGGACACACCGACCCGTAGAATCTCGGCCAAAGCCATCCATACATGGCGGCGCTTTGTCAGAACAAGCCAAGGCAGTGAGAGCCGTCAGCGCTGGAAGGAAAATCCGCATACCCAGGCAGTGTAGCTGGGCATCATGGGTTTGTGCAGTCTGGGAAAGCGACTACCGTGCCACCGCCACCGTGGTGAGCCGCAACAGAGGCATCCATCCAGGAGACATCCGGGACTCCCCGGTCCGTAGCTATTGTGGTTCCATATCCGCAATAGACCCCAGGAAAGCCGGGCTCACTCAGGGGCGCGATCACCGAATAGGTGAGCGCTTCAGAGTCAGGATTGTCCATGATGAGCTTGCACAACACATCGGCGTCGGCATCATCGCAGCCAAAGGGCCCATCCCAGCTGCACATGCCATAGCAATACAGCTGCTCCACTTCCGAGAAGTCCCATCGACATGTCTCGGGATTGATCGAGAGGTGGGTGAATGGACTCACAGGCGGGTCGACCTCCTCCCCCGGCTGAAGGATGCCGTCGCCACAGCCTGGCGGTAGCGGCTGAATGTCGATGGTAGTCACCGCGGACTCTCCCGCCTCCTCGTCATCCCAGGAGGTCACGGTACACCGCCAGACTTCCTCGATCCGTGTGTCCTCCGACGGCACAGTGTCTCCGGTCCACTCATCGGTCAGCGGACCCAACCAGCCCCCTGCCGAATCCTCGGGCTCATCGTCTGGATAAGGGTAGTCGTCCCGCTCCCAGGCGACAGCGTTGAGTACCTCATCGCCATCGGCATCGGTTCCGTTGTCGAGCACCCGACACCACAGATCATCCGTTGCACCCATGGTCTCATCGGGAACGATGACGATGGTGGGCGCAGTCGGCGGTGCATTCTGAACGAAGACCGGAGTGGCATCAATGGGCTCACCGGTGGCCTCGTCATCCGAGGG
>CAWVVG010000226.1:0-6107 GCA_963932775.1 uncultured bacterium | reverse complement strand
AAACTCTGGACGCTCATCGCGCCACGGCAGCTGGTTGCCTTGTTTGGGCTCCCCACCGTCACCGGTGGCTGGGCGCTTGGCTGGGCGTCCGCCGCGACCATCTGTACCGCTGGCTGGATCGGCCGAGACAATCCAGCGATGAAGATGGCTTTGACGATGCTGGGTGCGTTTGTCCTTGTGTACTCCACCGTGCGCTTCACCGTCTGGGCCCCACCCGCGCCACAGATCGCACCGCCCGGGTCCATGCGGTATGCGGCCCCAATCTATGGGCTGAGCTTTGTCATCCTTGCCTTGGGGGCTGGCACCCTCTGGAGCCAAACCAAGCGAGTCCATGCACTGCTGCTGCTCATCCCCGCCTTGACTGTGGGCTCAGTTGCACGGAGCAGCCACTTCTCAGTGCCCTTTCCAGATAAATCCGTGTTCTCTATGTCGGCGTCGGACTTTCAATACAGCAGAGACCAACTGAGCTACCTACTCACCGCCGATGAGCACCGATCGTGCCCACACACAGAGCCAGACGTCGTGGCGTTTCACGCATTTGGTATGGGATGGAACAACGCTAGAGAGTCCTTGGACCTGGACCCTCTGGCCACATTCGATGTCACATCCGCCCCTCTTGCGGAGCTGGAGGGTATGGCTGCTGCCATTCTCTCCGAGCTCGATGGTGATGAGACTGCGGGCATCAGAGTGTTGGCCGCAGTAGACGAGCGCCTACCCAAGGCTTCGGAGACCACACGATTCGAGGTCCTTGCTGCGGCAAGCTGGCGCCGGCCTTGGTTGGACGGACTCCCCGAACACGGCTCCCTTCGCATCGCCGAATTTTCTCGAAAAACGGGTCACGAGAAGCCCATCATTCAAGCCGCTCTCGCCCACTCCTTGGGGCGGGGCTGGGCCCATGACACGATTCAGTGGCGACAGCCCCGGCCGGTAGAACTGCCAGACCTGGACGGCCTTACCGAGCCCCTGGCTCATCGGTTCATCTCGGGATTCGCAGAGGGCGTCGGTGAGCGCTGGGGGCCTGGCCCCCATCAGGTCTCTGGGCTCAAAGCCGCTCAACAGCCTGCATGGGACTCGGGACTCAGCCGGGGAATCGACCGCCGCTGGCTCAGCCAATCTCGTTAATTTCGAGAATATCAAGAGAGACAATGACCCGTGCATAGGCCTGAATCACATCGCTCACACTGGGCACCGGCATGAGAACTCGCCTCGAACGAAGCCTCTCTGAGATCACCGAGCACAGCTCGTCTTGATCCCGCTCCTGAGGCTCCTGCACGGCTCTACGGGCCAGTTGAATCGTGGCCTTGGCTGCAATCAGACTGATGACGATGCCATCTTCTTCGAGGGAGACACAGGTTTCCCGGACCAACGCATCCAGGCCCATCCAACGAGCGTCCCGCGTTCGAAAGGCCGGTTCGCTCGCTCCAGGAATGCCAGGGATTCGCATCATCCACCTCGTAGATCCACAATGCCCCAGGGAAACCGGCTCTGACCAGTACCCCCTCGATATTTCGCGAACTCTCACGAACCTGAGAGTCAAGCAACACGGTGTACGGCGAACCTAAAGCTTGAACTGGAGCCAGACCCGTACCGTGTCGTTTTCAACCTTCATTGGGCCTTGCTCGGATCGCATCGCGTAGGCCAAGCCGGCGCGAAATCCATCTCCGTCCGCATGCCAGGTCACACCCGATACGATTTCAGACACGTCACCCGTGTCCTCGGTGGACGTGTCATCGTCGAACACCGAGTAGCGGACGATGGGCTCAAATTGGTCCACAGTGTAGCCCACCTGAGCCATCACTCCTTGCCGAGTGGTCTGGGAAAAGACGTCGGGAACTTCAACAAGCTCCTCCTTCGGTTCAGCGTTCTTTACTCGGGCCTCCGCCATGACAGCGAGCCCACCCAAGCGAACAATTACATCGGCACCCAGTCCATTTGTAGAGACCGCCGTGTCATCGTTGGTCCAGCCACCCACGCCCATGCCGATTGTGAGCTTCTTGACCTCGCCGTAGGTGCGGTACACCGCGCCAGGCCCAATCTTGGCCTCCATGCGGCCAGAGATCAGCTTGCCATCATTGTTGTCACCGCTCAGATCTCCTCCGCCATTAAAGGCGCCCACCCGAGCCCGGAGGAATTTCCACCGGTAGTCGACCACGGCACCCAAGTCCCGGTCTGGGGTCAGCCATTGTGTGGAGACCGACCGGTCCGACAGGCCCAACTGACTGCTTGACATCAAGGACTCCCGGGACACCGGAACCTTCTGTCTACCACCCACAATCCACAGACCCTTCGTCGGAGAATAGCCTCCGTAGCTGTCCACAAGGCCTACTTCCATGCCCGCACCTTGGGCCTCTGAAACAACGTCATATGGCGCAGCAACACCAACGGTGAAGCCGTAGCGCATGGTGTCATTGTCTCCTTCGAAACCAAGGCGAACCCGACGGAGCTTAAATCCTGGATCATCTTCAGGGTCACCGTACCCGCCTGGGTCGGCAACTTCACTCTGATCTTGGTCCATTAACGTTACCCATGTCTGCACAAAGACCGTGGGGGTTGGCTCTGGTGGAGCCGCTGCGGATGCGGTGGGGGTCGCGAGCAGTAATCCGATGATGAACGAGGACATGGCATCTCCAATGTTGGTCCGATACATATGGTTCCCATGAGAACAACGCTACTCCCACTCTTCGTCCTCGCTTGCCAAACCCCATCTGAGTGGGCGAGCGCCACAAAGATCGAGACCTTGAGTCAGACCATTGGCGGGCCGAAAGCAATCGCTCGACCCGGTGACTTCATCATCGAGAACGACCGCCTGCGATTCAGCATCCTTTCAGCCCGAGCTTCCATGGGAAATCACACGGAAGGCGGCAGCTTGATGGATGCCGACCTGCAGCGTGCCAATCCCAGCTTTGCTCATGGCCACGGAAACGACCAACTCAGTGAGATGTTTGGATCCATCAATCTCATGGTGTCGGAAATCCAAGACTCCAAGGGCGATGTTCAAATCATCAAGGATGGTTCCGACGGTGGAGATGCAGTCATCTGCACCATCGGTGACGGTAAGGCGTTCGTGTCGGTGCTCGACATTGCTCGGGCGTTTCTAGGCGGTGAGATCCGCATTCGAACGGACTACATCCTGTCGCCGGGTGCCCCAGCCATCAAATTGCGCACCTATCTCGACCGCACTCAAACCATAGACTGCGAGACGGAGCCCGAGAACATCCAGCCAGCCCACTCCTCCGATGGCCCCATCGCACTCATCGATGAAGTGACCAGCGATGGCTTCGCCTTCGGTGACTTCATCCTCTTTGGCGGTTCCGTTGATGTGTTCACGCCCTCGGTTGGATTCGATGAGGCGGGCCACGTCCAGGGCTTAATGACCGAGGGAGTAAACACCTTCGTAGACCCCATCACCGCAGAATTCCTCGCAGGCACCAGCGACAACGTGAGCTATGCGGTCCTTCCAGCGCAGGGTGTTCTCAGCATCCCAATGTTCACCGGTGGCCAAACCGCAGGCTTCGGCGCCATGGTCTCCGCGGATGACCTTGAAGACGACGTCATCTACACCTACGACCGCTGGCTTTCCATCGGACGGGGTGACGTCGGCAGTGCAATCGAGGGTGCCCTCGAGGCCAAAGGCGTACCGACTGGAAAAGTTGGAGGCTGGGTAGTCGAGAAAGGAACCGGTGTTGCAGTGTCCAACGTTCACGTGTTTGCCTACCGACCCGGTGCAGCCGGACCATGGCTGGAGTGGACCACCGACATCGGCGAAGATGTGCATCCCGATGGGTCTTTTGGCGGTAGATTGCCACCCGGAGACTGGGAGCTGGTGGTCCACGGAGAGGGCCGGCCCACCTCAACGCGAATTCCAGTGACGGTAAGCGAAGGAGAGGAAACCAAGGTGGTGCTGGAGAGCCCACAGCCTGGAAGTATCGAATACAATGTCGTCGACTCCAACGGATATCTGATTCCAGCCAAAGTGAGCTTTTTTCGCGCCGACGGTGAAGCCACACGGCGCCCTGATCTGGGCGATGGATACATCGGCGGGAATCCAGCGCAGGTGGCCTTTGCCGCCCATGGACATGGCCAGATCGCTCTACCGCCTGGAGTTTACTATGCGGTGGCCTCGAGGGGGCCTGAGTATGAACTCGACATTTCCGAAGTCTTTGCTGTAAACAAGCGTACGCACACCAAGCTTGACCTCATGGTCACCCACTCGGTCGACACATTGGGATGGATATCGGCAGACTTTCATGTCCACGCCATGCCTTCACCAGACTCCGGGGTGAGCCTCCGAGACCGAGTCACCACCTTCGCAGCCGAGGGCGTCGAGTTTATGGCGAGCTCTGACCACGATGCCATCACCGACTACGGCCCGGTCATCGAAGACCTCAATCTCGAGCAATGGCTCTCGTCGACCCCTGGAACCGAGGTCACGACCATCGAGCTCGGACACTTTTTGGGCTTTCCGCTCGCGTGGGACCCACTCGCAGACAGAGGAGGCGCGCTGGACTGGACTGGACTCGAGCCCCAGGAAATCATCGACGGCATCCGCGACCTCGGGGCGACTGAAATCGCTGAACCCGTTGTCTTTGTGGCCCATCCCCGCGACGGAATGCTCGGCTACTTTGACCAATATGGGTTCGACCCATTCTCCGGAACGGATAGCGCAGTCTCGGAACCAAGCCTGTTCGCTGCCTTGGCCAACCCACAGATTTCCACGGCTCAGTTCAGCATGGACTTTGACGCCATGGAGGTGCTCAATGCCAAGCGCTTTGAGGTCATTCGTTCCGCGACCACCGACGAGCATGACAAACTCGCCGACCTTCCAGGGTCGGTCAGCGTACTCGAGTTGCTCTCGCGAACAACGGACGAACAAAACAAGCTCATCGCCTCCACCACCTTCATTTCACCGGAAAACCCGGGCCCACTGGATGACTGGTTCACCATGCTGAATCTCGGCTACCGAATCACCGCATTGGGCAATTCAGACACCCACTCAAAGACCAAGACTGAGGCCGGCTGTCCCCGAAACTATGTTCAACTCGATACCGACGACCCGGCAGCCATCTCGCCAGCTGCCGTCGCAAATGCCGTCAGAGAGGGGCGCGTAGTCGCTTCTTATGGTCCATTTATACGCGTCGGAGTGAACGAAAACTGGAACGATGGGCCTGGCAGCATGATCACAGGTACAGACGAAATCAAGCTGCACATCGAAGTGCAAACGCCCGGCTGGTTCGATGTGGACAGGGTCGAGCTGTACGAGAACGGGACCTTGATCTACGACTGGGACCTCGAGGAAGACCACGACCCCTTCATCGACCTGGCCACCACCGTGCAACTGACTCCCGAGAAGGACAGCTGGTACGTCGTGATCGCTCTAGGCGACGACGACCTCTCTCCACTGTTCACTCCAGTAGACATCATGCCAGTCCAGCTCCAAGACATCATCGACGGCGCCATCGGCGAGATTGACATTGGTGCTTTTGACCTCTCCAGCTTTGCAAACAGCGGCCCACCGGTACCCCGCACCTACCCCGTGACACCCTTCGCAGTCACCAACCCCGTGCGGGTCGACCTCGATGGTGATGGCTTCGATCCGCCGGGCCTCCCCAGCTGGCTTAAGCCTGCACCGGAGGACCGTTGAACCCAAGTCAGCCTGGCTCAATCTGGACCACACCGATTGCGGTGGTCGATGTTGAGACCACCGGGCTATCGGCGACCAAGGGCGACAGAGTCGTGGAGCTCGCCATCGTGCGGGCCGCCCACCTTCTCGATCCGGAGCCGGTTGAGTTCTCTGTCCTGATCAATCCGGACATGGCCATGCCCGCGACCGCCGAGAGAATTCACGGAATCAGCGACCAAATGCTCGCGAATGAACCCCGCTTTAGTGGTGTGATCGACCCCATGAATGCGTTGCTCGAGGGCGCGATATTTGTGGCACACAACGCCCGTTTTGACCTTGGCTTTCTTGAGGCAGAATGCGCACGATGCGACGTGGACCCCCCCAAGCATGGACCCGTACTCGACAGTCTTCGGGTCGCGCGCACTCTGTTCGCATTCCCCAGCTGCGGACTGAGCGCCTTGTCAGAGCGAATGGAAGTCGACCTCTC
>CAWVVG010000225.1:0-6124 GCA_963932775.1 uncultured bacterium | reverse complement strand
AGCAGGTTAATGCGAATCATTTGTCAGCCTGCCTTCTCATAGCCAGTCCGACCACGACCGCGGCCTGAGGTGCGATGTCCTCAAGGTACGCTTCATTAAATTCTCGCTCATCGATTTGAATCCGTGAGAACGAGTCTGCAACCTCGCAAGGAAGACCGGTCTGACGCGAAATCGCGCGCGCCAGGCCAGGAGTCCGGGCCGCACCACCGGTGAGGAAAATACGCTCCAAGCCCGAGTCAGCGGCCGTCGACAAGTAGAAATCCAGAGAACGTTGAATCTCCGTCGCGAGGCTCTCGCCAACGCTAACCAAGACCTGCTCAATCTCTTCGGGAACGATGGCCATCTGGTCTTTGTCAGGGTCTCCGACCTTCATCAGTTCCGCATCTTCATACGAGATGTTCAGCGTCCGCTGAATCTCCTCGGTGAACTGCCGCCCACCCATACCGATGTCACGGGTAAACATGCTCGTACCATTTCGGACAATGTGAATCGTCACATTGCTTGCGCCTACGTTTATCAGCGCAACCGAGGCAGCCATCTCGCCGTAGTTGTACTCGAACATATTGGCGACTGCGAAGGCGTCTACGTCAACCACAACCGGCTTCAGACCAGCTTGATGGATGAGCGACTGGTATTCGCTCACCAGCTCTTTCCGTGCCGCGACAAGGATTACTTCCATCTGGCCAGCCTCGTCACTGGCCGAATTCAGGAGCTGCACATCCAAATTCACGTCATTGATATCAAACGGGATGTACTGCTCCGCCTCCCACTGAATCGACTCCTCAAGTTCCTCCAAGGTCATCAAGGGCAGATTGATCCGTTTGATGATCACGGAATTACCGGAAATCGACACCACGGTTTCTTTGGTCTTGATTCGATGCTTCTCTACCAGGGAGCGAATGGAGTCAACAACAGCGCCGGAGTTCATCACGGAGCCATCTACAATGGCCTCAGGAGGCAACTGAGCCACCCCAAATGCAACCAATCGAAACTGCCCAGTCTTCGCGTCTTCCTCGAGCTCCATCAACTTTACGCTGCTCGATCCGATATCCAGACCGATGGCACGTTTTTTTCGATTGAAGAGAGCCTTCACAGAGAAATCCAAGAGTTGTGAATGAGGGGCGGATGACGGGGATAAACGACGCGGCTGCCTTTAGCACCCTCGATCGTGACGATACTACTGAACCTGCCAATGGTAGTAAAGCCAGGTGAACCAGGAACGAACCTAATCAGAAAACGGCCTTTGCTTAGCCGCCCCTTGCGTCACTCGCCACGGCTTCCTTCTACGAAAACCACTGGGTGGCTATATTGTTAAGGATTAACCTTATTAATTGCCGCTCAAGGCAGGACTTCGATTAGGGATCCTTTCGACCCAAAAACGAACAGCGAATGTAGGGTGGGCATCCCTTGGTGGGCTCGGCTATGCTTGGCGCAAATGTTCGTTCGCCCCAATCTCCAGATTGCGCAATGGCTGTCGGCCTCGGCTGTCGGTGCCACGGTCTCGCTGTTGTTACGAGAGACCTCAGGTATGGGTGGAGCGGCCCCAGGCCACTTGCTCTCCGTAATTCTCGGCGGCGTGATAATCTTTGGGATCGCCCGTTCGATGCCACCGCCTGGGGCGCACTGGCGGTTCGGCCTCATCTTTCCGGTTTTTGCATTCCTTGGATCCGGTCCCATGGGGCAGGCTGCGTCCACTTTTTTGCGCACCCAAACTGGGACCACAGTTCTGGTGCCCGTGCTGGCCGCCGCCACCTGGGTCGTTTGCCTCTGGCCCAGTGCGCGCATCGCGGCCACTGCGACCCGGAGCAACCCAGGACGGCTTTCACCCCTCGCTTTCGCTGCAGGGATCTGGGCAGGCACCTTTGAGCCGCTGCTGGTGATGGCTGCCGTAGCCTGTGCACTGTTCATTTCTGACCTGGTCCACCCGACTGAACGGGGCCACACACGACACAAGCAAAGGTCGGTTGGGCAGCTGGCATGGGTGCCGTTGCTGGTGGGTATGTGGATGTCGGGTGGTTGGGTGCAACTTCGGACCGTACTGGACCCAAGTGTCATGGGACTGATTGTGGTCTTGGCTGGCATCGGCATTGGACGAACTGTGGCCCCCACATGGGCGGCAGGATCCACCCTGTGGTTGGGGCTCTTGGCGGCCCTGCTCTGGGGATCTCACCACATCATACCCACTGGTGCGCCACAGCTGGCCGCTGCCGGCATGAACGGACTCGGCGGGGTTCACCCCACCCTTTGGCTGGCTCTACCTTTGTTTTTCTGGGGGATGTGCACAAGCATTGTCCTGCCCTCTCAACCCTGGAACAAGGCGTGGCCATGGGTCCTGTTGGCCACGGGAATTGGGCTGGGTCCCAGCCTGTTCACCCACACGTCTACGCCTTGGATCGCAGTGGGCTCACTGGGCCTGGCCGCCCTGTTTTCTTCCGCCGGTATTTCCCGAACGGTGGGACTCGCCGCCGGTATTGGTCTGGTCTTGTTCGAAGGGTGGGTTCCTTCGCCCGACGCGGGCCAGAGTCGGATCGGAGTGTGGGCCGCTGCCCACTCTCCCCGTGCCCTTGCCCATTGGACGGCAGCGCCGAGTGGCATGGCCCGTGTACAGCATGGTTCGACCCCAAAGGGCACCTTTGTCACCTGGAACGACGATTCCGACGATGGCGGACTACGGATTGCCGTCGACGGGCACATTCGGTCCACGCAGGGAAAAGCCGCCCAAGCAGAGGAGATGGCCGGCCACCTCTCCGCGCTGTTGTCCCATGGAAAGGAGCCTGTTCTACTCCTAAACGACCAAGCCGGAAACGTGCTCCGAGGCATCTCTGCCCACCCGGACCGGATTGTTCAGGTCGCCGCCGCCTCCCCCGCTTCGCTCCGGTCGATCGCTGCCTTGGACCCGATTCGAAAGCGTCTTTGGCTGGAGCCGAACCATCCACTGTACCCCGAGCATGGTTCGGCACTGCTGCGCCGAATGCCCAAGGTACCGACGATCGTTGAGGTCTCATCCGCTCCCTGGGCCGATAGCGCGAATGGGGCGATGAACTCAGACCACATTCGAACCATCCGGGCCCACCTTCAAGACGATGGAATGTACGTCATGGCCATGCACCTTCGATGGTGGCCCGACGGGGGTCCGGCATCCATCGCCTCAGCGCTGCTAGAGGAGTTCGCCCATGTTCAAGCATGGCTCCCACCCCAGGGCGTAGACACCCTCATCTTCATTGCGAGCGACACTGCCCCAGCATTCTTGCAGCTGAAGAATCGCTTTGCCCACGCCGCCACTGCGCTGGGCTCATTGGGGTTCACTACAGCCGAGTCTCTCGCTGGCTCTGCGGTCCTCGGAACCTCTGGCGTGACTGCCTGGGCTGGGGCTGCTGCCAAGCCGACCCCAGCCGACCGATTGCCAACAGCAGTCTTCGAACGACCCACCCTTCACCTGGGCTCATTCCCCGGGTGGATGAACGAGCACCCGAAGCCCTGGGTTGATGGTGCATCTGTCCAAGTGCAGCAGACTCGCTTGGCTCGCAAGTCGATTTTAGAAATGCTGCACTCTGCTGCAACCGGCCACATTGAAGGGGCATTTGAGGCCGCGAAGCGTCTGTCAACCGACTACGGCGCGTTGGGCCGTACCGCACTTGAAGCGATTATTGCTCCGCACCTCAAGGATGGTCGTACCGCACTTCGGGCCGCCTCTGCCGCCGGCCCCGCCTCTACAGCTTGGGACAACGCGACTCGATTCGCCACGACCGCCCGCATGTTGGCTCCCAAGAGTGCGCTTCCACGCACCCTCCAAGGAGACATCGCCATCGCCCAGGGTCATGTACCCAAGGCCCTGGAGCACTACAATTCTGCGCTGGCCATTGAGCCCGCCCACATCCCTGCGCTCGAGGGTCTCGCTCGAGTGGCACGCCTCCTCAACGAGCCCGTCCGCGCCGAGCAGGCGCTAAGGGATGCAACACGGCATGCTCCGCGAAGCTGGCGGGCTTGGCACAACTTGGGGGTTTTTCAGCTGGAACAGGGCAATCCTGGTGAAGCACTCAAGGCTGTCGAGGTGGCGACCGGCCTGGCCCCCAAGGGCGAAGTCACCCCATTCTTGGTCTTGACCCAAGCGCTCCTGGCCCTGGACCAGAATGGCGCTGCATTGCTCCGCTCAGAGCAGTGTGTCGGCATGGCCCCAGACAACGGCATCGCATGGTTTCTTCGGGGCCGCGCACACTATGCCCTCGGACGATGGACCGAAGCTGAGACCGATTTCCAAAAGGCCGTGCTCACCGACTCGGACCTTATCGAGGCCCGGAGCGGCATTGGTCTTGTCCGAGCCATCTTGGGCGACACACTGGGCGCCACGAAGGTCTTCAGGGACATCCTCAAGCGGGACCCAGACAACTCCGCGGCGCGAGAAAACCTCCGACGACTGGGCACCATACCCAGTCCACCGGAGCCCGATTGAGACCCCGGACTCGCCATCGCTGGATCTTTGGTTCGCTCACGGTCGCGGGCTTGCTCCTGATGGCAGAGGCCGGCGTGTCTATTTTCGCGCGAAATACTTTGGCCCGCTGGGAGGCCCCGGTTCCAGTCACCCACACCGGTGCCCCCTACCTGCCTGGAAATCCATACCTACTGTGGGAAATGGTTGCCGGGGTGCGGTCCGAAATGGGCGTAGAGGTGTCGGTCAACACTTTGGGGTTTCGGGGGCCAGAGACCACCCAGACCAAGCCACCGGGCATTCGTCGTGTGCTCCTGATCGGGGATTCAACGGTGTACGGCCACGGAGTCGAGCAAGAAGCGATCTTTGCGAGCCGTCTGAACGAGTCCCTCGGGCCATCAATTGAGGTCATCAACCTGGGGGTGCCTGGCTACTCCACCGAGCAGTCGCTAAACCTGCTGGATTTGCGGGGCTGGTCCCTAGAGCCAGACTTGCTGGTCGTCGCGAGTCTGTGGTCCGACAACAACTTCGATGCCTTCATCGACAAGGATCTGCTCTCTGAGCGATCTGCTTTTGAGCACAGCCCAGCCGCTGGCGTATCTCGGGTCCTGCAACGCTCCGCCCTGTACAGATGGATGGACTGGCGCCTCCGACTGGGCCCAAAAGCCGAAGCCGTAAACACGGTTGGCTGGATGCTGGGCCGGCAACCTACGGGCGGCTTCCGACGGGTTGCAGTCAATGACTACGGCACGAACCTTCAACGATTGGTGGACCTCGCGTCCGCCAAGGGTGCCCAAACAACATTCTTGGCGCTAGCCAATTCCGCAGATCTCGGTGCGCCCATGGAGGGCGCCATTGCATGGCCACTGTATCGTCAGGTCATGGCCGATGTAGCCCTAAGAAATGGCGCACCAATGCTCGATATCCAGTCGGTCTTCGAGGCGGACGGTGCACCCTGGTCCGACCTTTTCTTGGATGAGATGCACCCGACCGACCGAGGCCATGCCCTCATCGCAAGTGCCGTCCACCTTCAGCTGATGCCGTGGGTTGAGCATCAGGGTTTCGGCCTGACTCCTGTGGATTCGGCGCCGCCTGTCTGGGATGATCCTTTCGCTCGAGGCGAAGGCCCACCCACCGACACCCCCTCGCTCGCGACGGTGACACTCTCGGGCTCGGTGATCGGCGTACCCGAAGGAATGCCAATCCAAATAGACTTGGTCGACCTCGACCCAAATGCCTCCAATGAACAGAACCCCATGGTGGGCTCCGCTCGCTTCGATCACGTGGACCCATTCGAGATGCCTGCACCTCGAAGCGGAGCCTTCGGAATCCGCATCTATCTGGACAAGGAGGCAGATGGTCCATCGTCTGGAGACCCCGTCCACGAGTTCTTCAACACGCCGGTCGAGGCAACAGGGGGCTCGCTGTCGGGGATTGTAATCGACCTCTCAGACGACACCATACGCTGGGCTACCGAACCGCCCACCAATCCAAGCCTTCCTTCCAGTCGGGGCGGATCGCGCTAATCTGTGCGCGAATCTGCTCCCGTGCCCCCCGCGCGCCCACCGCAACCAAGCAGCGGTCGACATCGAGCTGTGCCAGACCCTCGGGTGGAATGATGGGCACTCCCTGACGTTCCGTATCGTGGAACGCATCAATCACCGCCTCGACCCGGTGCCCTTCCGCGAGCAACCAACG
>CAWVVG010000224.1:0-6131 GCA_963932775.1 uncultured bacterium | reverse complement strand
CTAGTGGTGGTACAGGGTCCGTATACTTCTTCTCCGACATTGATGCCCTCGGAGACCCGGGCGGTTCGGGACTGGATGCCGACGAAACCGCTACCTACACTGTAGTTGGAACCTCTGGCTTGGGTGTAGGTCTTGCGCTGGGCGGCGATATGGATGGTGACGGTGTTCCCGATGCCATGCTCGCTGAGGCCGGCGCAGATGGCGTGGGCGCAGTCTGGGTGATTTCTGGGGCCAGCCTGGTGGCTGGTGAGAATGTCTTGGCCGATGTCACGGCTCTCGGTATTCGCGGGCAGTATTCATCGGAACAGATTGGCCATACCTTGGCGGCTGCAGACCTGGATGGGGACGGCATCGACGACTTGATCGTTGGGTCCAGTCATCATCCAAGCCCCGCACCGGTTGGTCTTGCACTCTCTGGACGGGTGTCAGTGTTCCTGAGCTCTCGCTACTAAGCGGGTGTCAGTATTGCTGAGCTTCCGCTACTAAGCGGGTGCCGGTTATTTTGAAGCACTCGGGGGCAGGGAGCCGACTTCTTCATCGAGTACGCTTCGGGTGCGCTTGAAGAGAAACTGCGCTTGCTGAGGGTTGTCCCCGATGCAGACCACGCCGAGCTTACCGAATTCGGACAGTGCGCCCATCAAGTGGAAGACTACGCCACGCTCTGTGCTCGCGTGAAAATGGAGGTCATGGTAGACGCTGATGTCCACTAGGTCTTCGGGTGACAGCCCTTTGTAGCTATCCGACTGAAGGGTGTCTGAGGCGTAGTAGAACTTGGGTTTACCGTTCTGGGCGTAGAAGTCACCCGTCATCGTATCGTAGTTTCCGTCCGTCAAGAAGCGCAGGGTGAGGAAGGGGTGGGTAGTTCCACCCTTTCTCAAGTTGACCTCAATGGCGTAGTGTTTCCAGCTTCCGCTGCCATCGGGCACACTCACAAAGTCTGTGGCGAAGCGCCCGAGCACCCCTTTGGAGGCCAGGACCTCGGCAACTCGGAGTCCAGATGTCTGTATCTCCAGGCGGTAGTCGTCTTGGGCGGGGAAGGTACAGCCCAGGAAGACTTGCCCCGAGGGTCCACCGAGCACCTGGTCATGGGTTGAGATGGCTTGGGCCTCACCGACTGCGTTGACCCGGCACTGAGAAGAAGGGGAGCGCTTGTTTTCGCCTTCGATGAAGCACTCGACGACCCCACCCATGTCTTCATATTTGGCCTTGAAGCTCTCCCAGTTCTCTGCTTTTGCCTCGAACCGAAGGTCCGGAAGGCGGTCGCGAATCTGACTCTCGAGGTCACCGGCTGAGCGCGCTTCGATTTCGTCGAAGTAAAAGAGGGCATTCCCTTCGCCTGAGAACCCTTCGTTGAGCTTTACGACCGCTCGGCGGAGGGATGGGTCTCGGCCCTTCAAGGTGGCGAGAGCCTCGACGATTTCCGACGAGTGGTGTAGCCGCTCGAATCCGTCGGGAAACAAGACACCCGCCTCTCTGAAGCTCTCGCGGCAGCCTGATTTCGTGCCCAGGTCGAGCAAAGAGGGGTCGTTGGCATAGAGCGGGGTGCCCAGCTGCACCGCGAGGGTCCGCTCAAGAGCGCTGGAGTTGAAGCACACCATATGAGACGAAGGGAACCGGGAGATGATCCGCTTGATCTGCTGCTGCAAGCGCGGGCGGCTCAGAATTTTCCCACTCAGTGGAACGGCCGATGCGTCGGAGCAGTCCATAAGCATCAGTCGCTTGCGGGCATGGCTGGTCGGAATCCCCGACAACAAGTGGAGGTAATAGTCGACCACTGTGGGATCGATCGTCTGAGAGGTAAGAAAAAGTACCCGGGTTCTTGGGCGGCGCAGGAGCATCAAGAAGAACAGAAGCCGTTCCTCATAATGGTGTGCGCCCGAAATTTTAGTGAGCTCTCGTGGGTCCATGGACAGGCTTGGAACTACGACAACCAAGTGTTCGCCGCGAAGGTCGTGAGCAACCTGCTCGTACAGCGAAGGAAGGTTTTGTTGCAGCCTTGCGAAGGCGGCCAGTTCTTCCGGAGATCCAGGGGTAGGTGTAAGCACATCCTCACGCTACACCGAGGCGGTCCTGCGACTCAACGGATAGTCCAATATTGGAGGACAAACAGTGGATTTGAACGGCCAGTTTGAGATGGGTGGAGATGGCGCGGTGGCGCGCATTGCAGTCGGTGGGCCAGCCCTAGTGGTCATCGCCGGCCCATGTGTGATCGAGTCCGCCGAGCGCACGCTTCGAATCGCTGAAGGGCTCAAAGAGATTTGTTCCAGACTGGGGCTCCCTCTTGTGTTTAAGGCAAGCTTTGACAAGGCCAACCGAACATCGGTGCGAGCATTTCGAGGCCCCGGAATGGAAGAAGGCTTGGCCGTTTTGACGCACATCCGACGAGAGCTAAACCTGTGTCTGACCACCGACATTCACGAGCCTTCGCAGGCGGAACAGGTGGCGCAGGTCGTGGACCTTCTACAGATTCCTGCATTTTTGTGTCGTCAGACCGATCTATTGACGGCTGCGGGGCGCACGGGCAGACCCGTCAACATCAAGAAGGGTCAGTTTCAAGCACCTTGGGATATGGCATCCGCGGTGCAGAAAGTGCGTTCCGCAGGCGCTGGTGGAGTGATGCTGACCGAGCGGGGCACCAGTTTTGGATACAACAACCTGGTCGTTGACTTGCGCTCACTGGCTCACATGGCAACCTTGGGGGTTCCCGTGTGCTTCGATGCCACGCACAGCACTCAGCTGCCAGGGGCAAATGGCGAAGGGAGCGGCGGCGATCGGCGGATGAGTCCCGTGTTGGCGCGAGGTGCTGCTGGGGCCGGAATACAGGCCCTCTTTATTGAGGTGCACGACTCACCGGATGAGGCGCTCTCCGATGCTTCGACCCAACTTCCGCTCACGGACGTAGAGTCTCTTTTGGAGACTGTGGTTGCGATCCACAGAATCAGCCGGACGTGCCCTCCAGTCGCTTAAGGATGCGCTGTACGCTTCGGCGATCCATTCCCGAGTCGTGGGTGGCTTTCGAGCCATTGCCTTCCGAACCGTATGGCCTCATCGTCTGCGAGGCCGCCTGAGTCAACCATTGAGGTGGCGACCTTCGGCATCGTTGAGTTGCTCATAGGTGTCGGGGTCTTCCTCCCAGTGAATGCATGTGACTGGGCAGGCATCGATCGCATCCTGGATGAGGGTCATGTCGCCATGTTGTTGCAGTACGACCGCCTTGGCGTCGTCCGGAAGGACGAACACCGCGTCGGTATTTTCCACACAGGTACCGCATGAGATGCAGTCCAATTGGTCGATGGTGAGCGTGTCGCCTTGGGCTTTGGCACGGGAGCATTCATTGTCGACGGGGCCCCAGTAGGACGCGCCATCTGCGGCCGAATGAAGCGAACCCGTGGCCGTGTGGAGAGCGCCGCTGGTCGCGGACACCGTAGGCGCTTGGGCTGCGGAAGGCCCAGCGGCGATGCGGGCGGCAATGCTGGTCCGCTGGGGTTTCGGTTTGGTAGATTTTGGGGGTTCGACAGGCGGTTCAGCGACGGAAGCTTTTTGGGTAAGGACAGCAGCCGCTGGGGTGGGTGTGGGTTTCGGTGTCTCCGTGTGCCCTTTTCGGGCATCGAGAGCGCGGCGGACCACCCGCTTGAACATTCGGACCTCCGTTGGTGCGAAATGCACAGGTATCAATCAATTTTAGCATGAGAAGTGCCCAGCCGGGGAATGAGGCTCACCGTCCGCGTCGGTAGTGCCGCCAATCGCTGACCTTGAGGGGCACGCAACCCGCTCGCCGAAGCTGGGTTGAAGACATGACATAGGCCCAGGCTTGTTCGGTACCCTTGTCGGTCTGAACCGGTATGCGAATGCGATCGTAGATGCCCTCACCGACCCCTTCATACAGGTCAAGAACCGAAAGCACTGACGGGCCATCCATGGTGAGCACCTCGCCGGCAATGGGCCTGGCTTCCATCGAGAACTGCAATGCCGGGTATCCGGCGGGAACACGCCAGAGTTTTCCCAGTGTGACCGCTGCTCGCACTTCAAATTGGCTCACTAAGCCCTCACGTTCTTCGCCGCGCAGTAGGGTGCCGTAGACAAAGAGTAGGTCCATTATTTGCCCGCAGAATTGAGCCAGGCATGAAGGCGGTCTTCAAGTGGAAGCAGCGCCTCGTACACCATTCTTGCTTCAGCATCTTCCTGCAAGCGCAGGAACAAGTGTTCATCGAGAACAATCCGTCGGTTCACCCGGGCACACATGCCGACAACGATGCCCGTCTCGATCAAGGTTCTTCCTGTGAGTCCGCCGGAAAGGGGGCGGCTCACGACCCAATCCTGGCTGGAACAGAACCGATCGAAGACGCTCAGGATGTCATCGATCTTTTTCTTTCCCCAGTACAGGACGTACTCCGACTCATGCTCGACCAGCTTCATGGAGGTGTCCTCTTTTCTGTCCAAAAGGAGCAAGCATGAGAGCAGCGAGAAAGCCGGGCAATGGGTGAGCAGGCGAAGCCGCAATGTCAGCGTATCTGGGATGGTCCTCGGGAGGGTTTCGCTGGGGCAAAGAAGCCCACCATGGACCGAGGCGCGGGTGCAGACTGGGTTGGGAGGGCGCACGCCAGCGGGTGCATTTCGGTTGCGTGTCAGGGCCTCATTGACCCATGAGACTCCACCGTTGAGTGACTTCAGAGACGACGGAAAAGCGACCATCATTCCGCTGACATCGATGGTGTCAAGAAAGGGGGCGGATGTGGATGCCGTCGCCGGACCCGGGTTGGAAGCGATCGGTAGACTGGAAATACTGCGGCCCACAAGAGGCTTTGTGATGGCCGAATGTACGGTCTCCTCTGTCAGGACATCACCGAAGACTCGTCGATCCCATGCAGCGAACTGTGTGGAGAGCGCGGCCCGTTCACGCAGGGTGGCTGGGGTGTTTTCCGCTTCGGCCAAGGTCAATAGGTAGGCCCGGTAGGAAGGGTCTGTCAGTGCGACCAAGACCCCATCCCCGGCGAACTCTCTTCGGGAAGCCGCTCCTGCCGTGACGATCAGTCGGTCGGCATGGCGGGTGGCATCAGCCCGTCGAATGGCCATCTCGACGTACCCACCGAGCGGGCTATCGCGGGCACCCATGCCATCGAGTAGGGCACGAATTTGCCCGGTGGTGATCTCACCATGGTCGAGCAAGGATGTCAGCAGTCGCCCGTATATGTCTGGATTGTTCTCTGTGCCGGCTCGCAGGTCGACCGATGGCAACTTGCTGGCTCGTGTCTGCGCAGTCTTGGACTGGTTTTCCGGATTCGCAAAAGAGAAAGCAAGCTGCTTTCCTTGGGGCTCGGATCGGGTCGGCCTGTGGCTCAATGCAGGCTCAATCAATCCTTTGAGAGATGTCGCGCGTCGTCGAGCGGTTCGGGGAGACATGGTTGGCTCGTTCTCAAGAATGAAGGAGGCGATAACCTCGGTCCCGGGCATGTCTCCTCGTTGAGCAAGCAAAGCCTGTACAAAGGGCACCCCCCATACCGCCTTGGCGTACAGTTTCGCTCGCTGCCGTGATTCTGCGAAGGCAAACTCGACGCCCCGCGGGGTGAGGTGAACCTCTCGATCTGTATCCAAGAGTCCTAGCCATTCTCCGGCTTGGGTGTAGTAGTGAACGGTTCGGACCTCCACCTGTAGAACATCCGCGAGCGCCCGTTGCTTTCGGATACCCGAGGCCACCAAACGCACCAACCGCTGGAGCAAACGAGGGTTGTTTGCATTGGGTATCAAATCAGCGCGGTGGCGGCGGGGACTCATGCGTTCAGAATAACCCAAAGAATGGCATCCTATTATGTTCTACTTGAATAGTGCCCTTGACATGGGTAGACCAGTCTACCTACACTAAAACCAGCCCAGCACCACGGACGTCCTCTTATGGCGCGCATCGCCCGAAAGATTCAACAACAACTGATGTCCGATGCTTCCCGCTTCGATCGGGCCCAGCACTTTGTTGAAGATGCGATGCGATCTCGATCCGCGCGGGGCATTCGATTGCATGTGCGTCGGATGGAACCATTGGTGGTCCGGACGCCCCGCTGGAGCAGTCCGGCTACCTTTTTAGAAGATTTGGCACTCGACTTGGCGGTTGGCGAGCCTGGTATGGGCTGTCGGACGGT
>CAWVVG010000223.1:0-6168 GCA_963932775.1 uncultured bacterium | reverse complement strand
TGTACTTTTCTCACCAGGTACTCGACGATGGGCGAATCGCGGTAATTCAGTTCCCAATACCAGACGGAAAGGGTGGCATCACCGGCTCATATCGAGCCACCGTACTTCGATGAACTGGTCGTTCCAGTGGATGCTTTTGTCCCTTCTGTGTTCGACTGCCTGCAACCGGGACACGCCGCCAGACCTCGCAGCCACGGTGGGGCCCCATGTGGTCGAACTGACCCATCCCGAGATGACCCGCATCGATCTGCTCGATGGTGATGGGGCTGTGATCGAGACCCGCAGATTCGAACGACCGGAGGCGCGCGTCAAGATGCATACCGGATGGCTCGATGGCGTACGCTCCGTGCGAATACATTCCCCTGTGGGCCAATCTGAGGTTCCGCTAAGCAAGCCCGACTTGCTGGGTCCGTTTGAGCTCCGAATCGATGCACCGATGGGGCAAGGCCCGGAACCCACCGCAGACCAGCAGGTACTGAATTTCACTTTAGTAAAGGGCGCCACGGCACAGGTCGCGGTGACCGTGCAGGTCCATGAGGCCGGTGACTATGTCCTGCGCATCGGACAAACAGAGCAGCGCCATCCCAACACCCGCTCTGGGACTCGCCTGGTCATGGTCGGTGAAGTGGCTGCGAACACACCGGTCTCTGTGGACGGCCCTACCCCCGACCACCACACCACGGCGACACTCAATGTACAGCCGATCGAGGCGGCCTGGGCCCAAGATAGGCTGCGGCTGGTGGCGATGCCCTTTCCGGTGGACTCCCGCGGGCAACCCGAGCTTGCGCGGCCGTCCAATCGGGTCACTTTGCCGGCCAATTGGTGGAGAGAGATCCTGAAACGAACCACGCTGGGGGCTCGAAATTGGGGTCAATACGAGCCCTGGGGCCATCAGGCTGTCATCCTTGAAAATGCGGGAGATCAGCCCCTCAATGTAGCCATCCGAAGCGTGATTACCGACGACCGTGGCGTGATCGACCCAGTATTCAATCCGCGCTTCCGAGACGTGGACTCGAGCACCGGTGAGACCTCCGTCCTGCTCCGAATCCCGGCCAATCAACAAGCCACCGCGGTCCTACCCATCTACGTGGACGACCCCCGAATTCCCGATGCTCACCCTCCCAATGGGTGGCGACGCGTCATCGAGGTGACCCCCCTGGGGCTCGACACCCCGATCATCACCGCAGAACAGCCCTTGTTCGTATCGAGGGGGAACACCACCGCTAGCCTCGGACTCTGGATATCCGTGATCGGGGCCTTTGCAGGCCTCGGCCTCGCGATTGGCCGGTGGCGCAACTGGTTGACCGAGAGACCCACGACCCAGCTGATGACCATAGCCATGTTCGGTGCCCTGATGTTCCTTGCACAAACGGGCGGACAGTTGCTCGGTATGGGCATGGCGGCCCTGCTGGGGCCTTTCTCGACCTTGCTGACTGGGCTCGTCGATGACGCCTTCCGTACCGCACTCCTGGTGACCCTGTTGATGCTGGCACCCCGTCCAGGCACCGCCGCCTTGGCCGCTTTGGTCGAGGGGTTGCTGGGGGCACTTGCACTTGGACAAGTTGGCCCCGCAGAGTTGCTGATTTTAGGCAATCGCGTGTTCTGGGTAGAGCTGTGTCTGTGGCTGACCGGAGTGACCCGGGACACGGCCTGGACCGAGGGACCCGTCTGGGTGGCATGGGCTCGAACCAGCCTGGGCCTTGGGCTCGCAAACTTAGCCACCGCCGCCTTCGGTCTCGTGATCTCGATGGTCCTGTATCGCTTCTATTACTCGACCTGGTTTGTGGTCATGGTGCTGGCGGGCCCGAGCTTCCTGTACGTGCTCATCGGCTGTGCCCTCGCCCTGCCATTTGCCCGTTCGCTCCGAGAGGTGGCCCCTTGACTCTCCGCCTGAGCAATGTGCGCTACCGGTATCCAGGAGGCCACTCCTGGGCGGTTGGCGGCGTGGACCTATCCGTCGTGGCCGGCGAGTTCATGCTGCTCACGGGGCCAACTGGTTGTGGCAAGTCGACCCTTCTGAGATTGGCAGCCGGCTTGTTGCAGCGGCATGGTGCTGGCACGTGGTCTGGCGAGGTAGAGGTCGACGGCGTCGCCCCACACACTCTGCCGCCATCCGCACGAGTAGAGCGCATCGGTTTCGTCTCCCAGACCCCCCACGACCAACTGATCACCGGCACCGTGGGCGATGAGGTCGCATTCGGACTCGAGAGCGCCGGATGGACGCGACAAGACATGAACGAACGGGTGCAGGCCGTCCTTTCCGAAGTCGAACTGAACATGCCACTCGACCACCCATCGACGGCCTTATCGGGTGGCCAAACCCAGCGACTGGTGGTCGCAGGTGCCATTGCTGGGCGCCCCCCACTGTTGCTCCTCGATGAGCCCTTGGCCCAGCTGGACCCTCAGGGTGCGACACGATTGTTATCGGTGCTGCGAAACCTCGCAAACCGGGGAGTGGCCATCATTATGGTCGAGCACCGGGTACACCTGGCCCAAGAAATAGTGGACCGCACAATGGTCATGAAGGATGGCGTCCTGCTGGGCGACCAGCCCGTCCACTTGGCACGCGTTGGCTTGGGCCAAGCGCTGCAGGCCTCGCCCAAACCAGGACGTATAGGAGAAGTAGTCCTGGCTGGCCACGGACTCCGGTATCAGTGGCCCGGCTCAAAAAGCCCCGCACTAGACGGCGTGGATGTGTCGTTTCGTTCCGGCGAGCGGGTGGCCATCATGGGCCCGAATGGGTCTGGAAAATCGACACTTCTTCAAGGACTAGCGGGTCATCTTCCGGTGGGAAAACTCTCGGGCCGAGGGTCGGTGGTCGACGTCCCTCAAGACCCCGACTTGGCACTGTTCTGTGAGACCACAGAATCGGAGCTCGCTTACGGTCCGAGGGAGCGACGAATGGACCCGGTCGCAGTCCACAAAGCGGTTCACGCCACAGCCACTGGACTGGACCTCACGCCCTTGCTTGACCGTCCACCCCAGGCCTTGTCACGGGGACAGCGACTGCGCACCGCTGTGGGTGCAGCCCTGTGCTGTGAGCCCGATGTTCTGCTCCTCGACGAGCCCACATCGGGTCAAGACCGAACCCAGGTCGCCCGAATGATGGCCACACTCGCCACCGTCGATGCCCACAGAACTGTCGTCTTTGCCACCCATGATGAGGAACTAGCGGCCAAGCATGCCACACGAATCATCCGACTCGAGGCCGGTCAGTTGGTGCACCCAAAAGGAGGGCAGTGATGGACCCACGCACCCGCCTCATCATCGTGGCCAATGTGGGGCTACTCGCCGTGGTTCTGGACCACCCCGCCAGCCTTTTCTTACTGGCTGCGCTGACATCGCTACCATTTTTCTTGCGCCCCCAGCACCTCAAGACCGCGGCAATGATCGCCATCGCCGTGGTGTGGAGTACGGTGCTCGCCCAAGGTCTGTTCTACTCCGCCGAACCCCGTGTGGCCTGGCTTCACCTGGGTCCCCTCACCCTGTGGCGAGAAGGGGTTCAATACGGCCTAGTCCAGTCTTTGCGCGTGGTAGCGGTGGGCCTGGCTGGGGTCGCGCTCTCTATCTCTACGCCACCCGATCGCCTGTACGCCGCACTCCTGAAGCTTCGCCTGCCCTTTGGGTTGGCACTGATGGCGGGCACAGCATTGCGCTTTGTGCCCGAGATTGGGGACAGCTGGCGTGTCGTTCGCCGCGCCCGCGCGCGGCGGGGCCGACCCGCCCACCACCGTACGCCTTGGGCCTGGCTGCAGTTGGAGATCAGCTTGCTCCGACCACTGGTTGCCAGAGCCTTGCGCAGGGCGTGGACCCTTGGAGAATCCCTGGATACCCGAGGTTTCGACCCGGTTGCGCCACGGGCCACCCGACGTCCTCTCCAGTTTGGCCGGTGGGAGCCTACAGCCATTGTAGCCATGACATCAATCAGCCTTTCGGCGGCCTGCGCGAGGGCGGTTTACCTGCTTTATTCGTCCGATAGTGTGTATTGGCCCATCTTAAGGCCGGTATATTCCTTCGTTCGAAATTGGTTGTAAACATGGCCCATGTGCAACGTTTAGCTGCAGAAATATTGCCCATTTTTACGAAATGAAGACAGGCAATTTACCAGACCAATTCCACGAATTTTCGACTTGGTGATATACGGTCTTCCCGATATCGATATTCAAGGGTGTTTCATGTCGTCTGCCCCACTAAGAAATCTGTCCCGCCGAACCAAGGTCTACTGGAAAGACTATGGACATTGGTCCTGTGGTCGACACCTTCCTGCGTTGATCCTACCGGCCACAATTGACCGGTGCTGGCTCTGCCCAAATAAACGGCCCGCAATGGATTCCCGTCCTCCGATGCCCGAGGGATTCGAGGAGTCGGCAGCCACACCAAAGGAAAAGGCCAATAAAAAAGGCTCATCCTCGCGTACCGGAGCCCGACGAAGGACTTCCGAGCTCGATGCAATGTTGACTGGCGGTCTCGCTCCCTCCGAGGATTCGGTGCTCGAGACCATACCCGCAGCACCCAGAAAGACCGCGTCAAAGATAGCCTCCTCCGCCTCGTCGCCGGCCAAGAAGGCCACCCCCAAGAAGGCCGCGATCTCAGTACAGTCCGACGAAGAAGCCAAAGGCCACGTCTGCGCATGGCGAGAATGCGTGAACATCGCCCGCCCCCGCTCCAAGTACTGTTCCCGGAACTGTTCCAACAAGAACGCCCGGTCTCGCCACAAGGATCGGGACGCATAAACTGCGCACCGCCTCCAACCCGACTCAGGGGGCGAGTCCATTGAGTTGGTCGACCACCAAGAATATATCGCCGCGATCGTAGTGGTCCACTGCCAATATGTTCACCCGTCGGCCTCGTTCCTCTCCACACCTACGGGCGCGACCCCCCAATGTCTCGGCCTGATTGACGACGTCTGCCATCTCCGCATCTGGCAATGGCCTGCTCACCCAATGGTTGACCAAGAACAATGGGTTGGATGATTCGCCACGGTACAGATCACAACTAAAGTCATCCGACCCCCGAAAATCATAGGGGGTATCGGTGACCAGGTCCCACGCATGGTGGTACCAAGCCGGTGGCGGGTGTCCGCTCTCACCCAAGATCACAAGATTGGTCTCAGCGTCGATGAGAGCACCCAAAGTGGGCAATGGCACCGTCTCACCATCCCATGTCCAGACCCGTCGAGACAACCCCACAGCCTCCATGACCTCGACCATGGTCTCGACGGACAGTGCATCCTGAAAAATAACCACCACGACCTGGCCCGGCTGAGCCACCAAGAATGACTCGATCTTGGCCAATCCATCGGCCAATGGCTCGGCCCCCAATTCACATGGACCATGGCACAGATAGGGCTCCCCTTCCCAATCGACTGCATCGAGCATCATGGCCCGAATTCCATCATTCAGTTGACGTTCAATTCCAAACCCTTGGTTCGGCGCCAGCCACCCTTCGTCTTCATTGGACATGCTGTTGTGGGTCCCCGCCAAGGTCACTCGATCAAGGGACCGCTCACAGAGTTCTGGATGTCCGTTGCATCCGGACTCTTGCGCCTTGGGAGGCTTGCCCGATGTGCAACCCCAGCCCAGTGCAGCCACAATCCATAAATACAACACAGATCCTCCGGGCCCATAGGGTGCCATAACCAAGCGGTATCCCGTCAAACCTTCCGCACCAGTCGCCGAAGACGAACGCTCAGCACATCGCCCACCACCACAATCACCACACCCAGCCCAACAAAGAGCATCATCTCATCCAAGCGCATCCGAACCCGTGCATCTTGAATAAACCAACCGAGGGACACAAATCCGAGGAGACCCAGAACCGTCGCCTCTCGTACCGCCGTCTCCCACCGAACGAAGAAATACATGAGTCCCCGCCCAAAAGCATCTGGACCCACAGAAATCAGTGCAATCTGCCGACGCCCCGCGCCCATTCCCCGCAGTGCCCCAGAGGCGCCAGGCTCCAAATCGTCCACAAGCTCCGCGCCCAAGCGTCCCAAGATACCCGTGTTGTGCAACACCAAGGCCAAGACGGCCGGCCACACACCGAGACCACACAACAGAACCAAAATGTAGGCCCACAGATAGGTAGGCACAGCGCGCATGACCATCAGGAGGAACCGAAACAGCTGACCTGCAGCAGCCCAACCAAGCACCTCAGGCCTCCGAGGAG
>CAWVVG010000222.1:0-6196 GCA_963932775.1 uncultured bacterium | reverse complement strand
TCTTCTTGGCTCAACAAAGGGGTAATCATACAGCCTCCTTTGGGGGTACCACAAAGCTGGACCACCCTGTCCAACCCCCGATACAATCCCGGGTCCTACTTCCCCCATCGGCGCTGGGGTCGACCACTTGACTTGACTGTCCTGAAACCTGCGATAAACGGGGGGCCTTCAACACCGGTCCGCGCACGCGAAAGGTGTTGTGTCGCATTCTGCCGGGGGGCGGAACCTGTCCAACCCCGGTGAACCCGCCAGGCTTTTTCTGGCCCCATCCATAGGTGTTTACCCCATGATTCGTCCCTTGTTCGACCGCGTCCTTATCGAGCGTACAGAAGAGCCTTCCAAGACCGCCAGTGGTCTGTTCCTTCCCGAAACCGCCAAAGAGAAACCAGCCGAAGGCACGGTCCTCGCCATCGGCAATGGTCGCGTGAGCGAAAAGGGTGAAATCAAGCCCCTGACTGTGAAAGTGGGAGACAAGGTTCTGTTCGGAAAATACGCCGGCACCGAGATCAAGGTGGACGGAGAAGATCGATTGATCCTTCGCGAAGACGACATTCTCGGCATTATCGAGGCCTAAATCTCAACCATTCAGTTCCACGCACGGAAGTGCAATTTGGAACAACCAAGGAGAAGACAAACATGTCTGCCAAACAAATTCTGTTCGATGTTGATGCTCGCAACAAGGTCCTCGAGGGCGTAGACACCCTGGCCAACGCGGTCAAGGTGACACTCGGTCCAAAAGGCCGCAACGTGGTCATCGAGAAGTCCTGGGGCGCTCCAGTCGTCACCAAAGACGGCGTAACCGTCGCCAAGGAAATCGAACTCGATGACAAGTTCGCGAACATGGGCGCCCAGATGGTCAAGGAGGTCGCTTCTAAGACTTCTGACACCGCGGGTGACGGCACTACCACCGCCACCATCCTCGCCCAGGCCATCTACCAGAACGGACTCAAGCTGGTCGCTGCCGGTCACAGCCCAATGGAGCTTAAGCGCGGAATCGACAAGGCTGTAACCGCCATCGTGGCCGAGCTTGCAAACCTCTCCAGCCCCATCTCAGACGCCAAGGAAATCGCACAAGTCGGTACCGTAAGCGCGAATGGTGATGAAGGCATCGGCTCCATGATCGCTGAGGCCATGGACAAGGTCGGCAAGGAAGGCGTCATCAGTGTCGAAGAGAACAAGGGCCTGGAAACAGAGCTCAAGGTTGTCGACGGCATGCAGTTCGATCGCGGCTACCTCAGCCCCTACTTCGTGACTGACTCCGAGAGAATGGAAGTCGTCCTCGAAGAGCCCCACATCATCATCCACGAGAAAAAGATCGCCAGCCTGCGTGAATTCATGAAGCTTCTGGAGAAGCTGGTGAACACGCGCAAGCCCATCTTGGTCATCGCAGAGGATGTAGAGGGAGAAGCCCTCGCAGCCTTGGTCGTGAACAAGCTTCGCAACACCCTGGTATGCGCTGCTGTAAAGGCTCCGGGCTTTGGTGATCGTCGCAAGCAAATGCTTGAGGACCTCGCCGTACTGACTGGCGGCAAACTCATCGCAGAGGAGCTTGGCCTCAAGCTTGAGAGCCTCGACATTGCCGATCTTGGAACCGCCAAGCGCGTCGTCATCACCAAGGACAACACCACCATCATCGATGGAGCGGGTGAGACCGAGGCGATCCAAGCCCGTATGTCTCAGATTCGTACCCAAATCGAGAACACTACATCGGACTACGACCGCGAGAAGCTTCAAGAGCGTCTCGCCAAGTTGTCCGGCGGTGTGGCTCTCATCCGGGTGGGTGCAGCGACCGAAATCGAGATGAAGGAACGGAAGGCACGCGTCGAGGATGCACTGCACTCCACGCGCGCAGCAGTCGAAGAAGGAATCCTTCCTGGTGGTGGTGTCGCTCTAATCCGCGCCGCTAAGATTCTGGACGGACTGAAGCTCTCCGAGGCCCAACAGTTCGGCGTGAACATCATCAAGGTCGCCATCGAAGCTCCACTTCGGCAGATCGTGTCCAACGCGGGCGGAGAACCCTCCATCGTGCTCGAGAAAGTTCGCAATGGTGAGGGTGGCTACGGCTACAACGCTCGCCAAGATTCCTACGAGGATCTCATTGCTGCCGGCGTTATCGACCCAACCAAGGTGACCCGTTCTGCCCTGCAAAACGCGGCCTCTGTGGCTGGCTTGCTCCTCACCACCGAGGCGCTTGTCGCAGACCAAGACGAAGACGATGCCGGACACGAAGGACACATGCACTAAGCATTCCTCGTCCATTAAAAAAGGCCCACCTGCAACGGTGGGCCTTTTTTTTGGTTCGAAAATCAGCGCATGCTCGGCGCTATACGATCCGCAATTTGTATGGATTCTTGGTCTCTGAGGATTGCTTGGACGAGACCTCCTTGGCCTTCGTCAACCATTCCTTCATGATTTCATTTTCAGGCTCGAATGTAAGCGCGAACTGAATGTTCATGACACAGCCCTTGAAGTTCTTGTCCTCCCAGTCCTTGAGTGCCATATGCCAGTACTTCTCGGCCTTGGGGTGACTCGCTGCGTGTTCGGGGCTCTCCGACTTGAGGCGTTCTTTCTCAGCGATGGCAAGGGCCTCATCGGTCATACGAAGAATGCCGGTCTTCACGATGTCATCGTATTGAGCGCGCTTATCTGGATCGGAGAGGTTCTCCCCGGCCTCTTTGGCCCGCTGAAAAATCTCACTGGCCTTTGCGCTAATGTCCGCGTCTCCTATCGCCTTCACCCGGTCGGGGTGCTGGTTGCGACATGCCGTGCGCACAGCAGACTCAATATCTCCCTGTACACAGTCGGGATCGAGTTGCAGCAACGTGTAGTAATCCAGCTCATCGAGAATCTCGTGGAGCGTACTGACCTCGATGCTGAGTTGAACCTTTAGGTCCATGCGGCCTCCATTGTGCACAGTCTACACTGAAGCATCATTCCTACAACCCATCGTCATCAAGGACAAGCTCTTCGCTAAACCCATCTTCAAAGTCTGCCTCTGCCGTCCACATATCCGCACCATCGATATCATCGGGGTCATCAACGTCATTATCTTCAGCTAGAATTCCCGCGCCTTGAGGGGCTAATGGTGCCGTAGTTTCGATGGGTACGGTAGGCGCTGCAGGCGCGATGGGCTCCACGAATGCGACGGGCTCTGGCGGTTCTGTGGGATCCACAGCCACGATGGGCTCAGTGGAGTCCAGCGCCATAGCACCCTCAACGGCCGCTTCAGGCGCTGCTGAGGCACTGAACCGAAGTGCATCCACCTCGCCTCGGGACAAATTCGACGAAGCCTCTACGCGCATCTCTTTGGTGGATCCCGTCTCCGATGCCGTCGCCGTCACATTCACCATACCGCTGGCATCCAGACTGAAGCTCACTCGTACCTTTGCGTGCCCCCTCGGCCCCTCAGGCAAGCCATCCAACACAAATTCGCCGAGCAAATAGTTCTTTGCCGCCTCCCTCGCGTCCCCCTGGTAAATTTTGATTCGCACCTCTGTCTGGTTGTCCTTCACCGTATGAAAGACTTTCGCAGCCATGGTCGGAATGGGGGTGTTGCGCGGAATGATATCTTCCATCATTCCAGCGACGGTGCACACCCCGAGTGTCTGAGGCGTGACGTCCAGCAAGATCTGAGCGGGCTCATTACTCAAACGAGTCAGCTGAGAGGCCTGAATCGCAGCCCCCACAGCCACAACTTCGTCTGGGTTGATGTGATCGATGGGGTCTTCACCAAAATACTGGGACACGGCCTCTTTAATAATGGGAAACCGCGTCATTCCACCCACGAGTACAATGCCGTCCACCTGTGCCGCAGACAATCCAGCCTGGGCGAGGGCGTCATCGCAGACCACAAAGGTACGTTGAATCAACGGCATACAAAGCTTTCGAGCCATCGTTCGATTCAACCCAGTGTCCACATCCATGGGATCACCAGCGGCATTTCTGGCCAAACCTGGCAGTCGGATCGAGGCATCCGTACTCTTCGATAGATCCTGCTTGAGCTGTTCTGCAGCATGCTTGAGGCGTACATTAGACTGGTGGTCGGTGGGAATGGTTCCCTTGCCGTCCGACTCAAAGGCATTGCGCAGATGCTCTGCAATGGCGATGTCAAAGTCATCTCCACCCAGAAAGGTGTCTCCCGCCGTAGAGACAACCTCAATCACATCATCGCCAATGTTTAGCACCGACACATCGAAGGTCCCGCCACCAAGGTCATAGACAACAACCCGCTGGCTCTGTTGGGTACCGTACCCATACGCCATCGCTGCCGCCGTGGGCTCATTGATAATCCTCAGACACTCCAGGTTGGCGATCTCAGCCGCATCCCGGGTCGCTTGCCGCTGCTGATCATTAAAATAGGCGGGCACGGTTATCACAGCCGAGTCCACGGTCTCACCGGTAGCCACCTCCGCCTGACGAACCATATGAACCAGGACGTGGGCAGCAATTTCTTGAGCTGTATACTCTTTGCCCTGAACCCGAATTCGAGCATCCCCATTGGGTCCCTCGATGACTGCCCAACCAACCTGGGCACGCATCCGCTGAGACTCTCCGTCCACAAAGCGTCGCCCAATCAGTCGCTTGGCACTTCCAATGGTCGTGTTTGGGGCAAATGTAAGCTGCTGTTTGGCTGTGTGGCCCACCACCGGATCACCACCATGCCCCAAAGCAACGACCGATGGCTGGAGACTCCTGCCACTGCTATCGCTCAAAACGCGCGGTCCTTCATCATCCAAGATGGCCACGACAGAATTCGATGTACCTAGGTCTATTCCGACCGATATTCCCATGGGTTCTCCCGACTAGCCGGAGCTTAGCAACTTCGTTAAAATTTTGATCATCTCATCGTGCACTTTCCCATTGCTGCACAACAATCGAGGGTTCGCGAGGTCCAAGGGGCCTCCTGTCATATCAGACACCGCCCCTCCCGCCTCTTGCACCAAGAGCACTCCGGCCGCGACATCCCAGGGATTTAAGCCAAACTCCCAATACCCATCGATCCGCCCCGCTGCGACCGCCACAAAATCCATGGCTGCTGCACCTGCACGGCGCAAACCCTGTCCTGCGATCAAGAACTCGCGCACATATCGCAGATACCGATCCACATTTTCCCGGCGGTCGTATGGAAACCCCGTCGCGAGAAGCGCCGAGCCCAACTCTTGGGTCTCCGAGACGGCCAGGCGCTGCTCACCACACCACGCGCCACCCCCTCTCTGTGCTGTGTAAGCGACCCCATTCACAGCATCAAAGACACATCCAACCGTTAAAATACCCTCCACTTCTAGGGCAATGCTTACCGCATAGGATGGGTATCCATGGACAAAATTGGTCGTGCCATCGAGTGGGTCGACAATCCATCGGGTATTGCAGTCTTCAGCGCCCCCACCTTCTTCAGCCAAGACCGGAATGTCCGGCGTGTGCTCCGCGAGCACTGACCGAATGGCTTTCTCAGCCGCCAGGTCCACCTGAGTGACCAAGTCTATCGCTCCCTTGTGGCGAATGTTCAGAGCACCGGCATGCGAGTCTCGAATGATGGCAGCGGCCGTTTTGGAGGCCAATAGAGCCACATCAAGGGCGTTCATCAGGGCCCCACACAGCGAACCTCAGTTCCCATAACGGAGCAATTCGTCGTTCCCGGGCCCCTTACCTGGATCGCACCCTTGGCATCACCGATGTCGATCCGGCAGGTGGTGACACCGCTGAACTTGCGCCGAGTTCTGCCGACAAAGCTGCCCGACTGACCATCTCCACAGGCAATGGATGCCTTGGCGGCCATAGAGATGAATGTCACTTCAAATTCGCCTGCAGGAGTGGCTGGCGCTGCCTTCCGCTTGGGCGCGGTAGCAGCTCGCTTCTTGGAGGTCGCCTTGGGGGTCGAGCGGGGTCTCGGCTTGGCCTTCGGCTCAGGAGCCGCTTCAACCTTAGGCTCCTCTACCGCTGGAGGTTCTACCTTGGCCGCAGCCGTCACCGAGTCATCGACGGCACTGGTCTGGTTCAAATACATGTAAGCCAGTCCCGCCACAGCAAACATGCACAGCAACATGCCCATGCCAAACAAACCCACCAGCACAGGCAGCCAAGGAAAAGGCTTCGCTGAAGGCGAGCGTTGTGGTGGCGGAGAGACCGGGGTTTGAACCGCAACGGGGCCTTGCGCAACAGGTAGAGGCGCAGCAACGGGTGGCGGGGCAGCAACGGG